>JBFJMM010000176.1:0-4697 GCA_041633885.1 Porticoccaceae bacterium | reverse complement strand
ACGTCATGATAGAAAGCATAGATTTTTTTACAATAGAAGTGGAGCAGGTTGACTGGCAAGGGTCACAGGCTGTGATCCAGGGCATTCGCCAGAAAGTTTTTGTGGACGAACAGGGTGTGCCGCAAGCATTGGCAGTGGATGAGCAAGACCCAACTGCACAGCACTGGATCGCATACAATCAAGCCGGGCAGCCGGTCGGGGTGGCGCGTCTGGCGAATCATCAAATAGGCCGAATGGCGGTACTCAAGTCTTTTCGCGATAAAGGTGTCGGGTCAGCTATTTTACGTCGTATATTGAAGTTAGCCGCCGACACCGGTCTCGACCATCTGCAGCTCAATGCCCAACTCCACGCGGTGCCATTTTACGCAGGTGTGGGTTTCGAAGTATGCGGGACGCAATTCGAGGAAGCCGGTATTCCCCACCTGCCAATGCGCCTGAATATGCAGCGCTTTAGAGCTGCCCGCCCCTCCCTCGAACCTGTGGATATCGATCCATCGGCGCGGGTACGTATACGCCTGGACAGCGCGGATGGATTTCGCGAGCACGCATTGCTGCTGGCCGGCGGGGCACAGCGGGAAATCCGTATCTTCAGTGCACGACTCGATCCAGCCGTTTACGACAACGGGGAGTTCCACGAGTGCCTGTTCGACTTCGCAACGGCGCACGCCAGTGCGAAAATTTATCTGTTGGCGCGCGATGTGCAGTGGCTGGTTCAGCACAGTCATCGCTTACTGGCACTCTACGCCCGTCTGCCGAGCCGCGTGGAAATTCGGGCACTGAGTCCCCGTACCCATACTCTGCACAGCGATTTTATGGTCATCGACAGAGAAGCCATACTCTACAATCAGAGCACGGACCGTCATATCGGTTACGCGCAACTGTACGCGCCGCGGATTGCCGCGGAACTGGCGCGCGATTTTGACAACCTGTGGGAGAACGGCTCGCCCGACCCGGAATTTCGCGATATGCGCCTCTAGGCCGGGTGCTACCCGCTTAATTCCCGTCGCGCGCCTTGGCGGCGCGGCGACTGGCATGCAGGACCGGCTCGGTATATCCGGATGGTTGTTCACAGCCCTTGAAAATAAGATCGCAGGCCGCGTTAAACGCAATATTATTCTCCAGCTCCGCCGCCATCGGACGGTAGGCGCTGTCCCCGGCATTCTGCTTGTCAACCACCGCAGCCATGCGCTGCAACGTCTGCATCACCTGATCCGTCGAGCACAGGCCGTGACGCAACCAGTTCGCAATATGCTGACTGGATATCCGCAAGGTGGCGCGATCCTCCATCAGGCCAATATTATTGATGTCCAGCACCTTGGAGCAGCCGATCCCCTGATCCACCCAGCGCACCACGTAGCCCAGAATACCCTGCACATTGTTATCCAGTTCCGCCTGAATATCCGCCGCTGTCAGGCTTGATCGATCCAGATAAAGCGGAATCCGCAGAATGTCATCCAGCCGGGCGCGTGGTAATTCGGCCATAATTTCATTTTGCCGGACGGCTACATCCACCTGGTGATAATGCAGGACGTGTAACGTCGCTGCGGTGGGGGACGGTACCCAGGCGCAACTCGCACCCGCCTGGGGATGCGCCACCTTGGCGCGGTACATGGCCGCCATCAAATCCGGCATGGCCCACATCCCCTTACCGATTTGCGCGCGTCCCCGCAAGCCAGCGGCCAATCCGATATCTACGTTCCAGTCCTCGTAGGATTTTATCCAGGGCTGGTCTTTCATGTGTTCCTTGCGCACCACGGGGCCAGCTTCCATCGACGTATGGATTTCGTCGCCAGTGCGGTCGAGAAAACCGGTGTTGATGAAAATCAGTCGCTCCCGGGCCTGCCGGATACACTCCTTGAGATTAACCGTGGTGCGCCGTTCCTCGTCCATAACCCCGATCTTGAGCGTGTTCACTGGCAAACCGAGAGCCCGCTCTACCCGGGCCAACAAGGCGACGCTGAATGCCACCTCATCCGGGCCGTGCATTTTCGGTTTGACGATATAAATACTGCCCGTCCGGCTATTTCTCACCGCTTTATTACCCAGCAAGTCGTGCTTTGCGATCAGGCTGGTGACCATGGCATCGAGAATACCTTCCGGAATTTCCGCGCCGTTGCTGTCCAGCACCGCATCGGTGTACATCAACAGGCCCACGTTGCGCACCAGCATAAGGCTGCGGCCCGGCAGGGTAAGCGACCCGCCCTGCGGGGTCTGATAGGTGCGATCGTCAGCGAGCTTGCGCACAAATTCCTGGCCGCCCTTGCGCACGGATTCCTGAAGATCGCCGCGCATCAGTCCCAGCCAGTTGCGATACACCAGCACCTTGTCACTGGCGTCGACGGCGGCCACGGAATCTTCACAATCCTGAATGGTGGTGATCGCCGACTCCAGTAGCAAGTCCTTCACACCAGCAGGATCATCTCGCCCTATGGCATGACCCCGGTCAATCTGAATTTCGATATGCAATCCGTTGTTTTTCAATAACACGGCCTGCGGTGTCGTTTGCGAACCGTTGTAACCCACAAACTGATGTGGAGCTTGCAGCGCGGTTGTTGCGTTGTCGTTGAGGACTACGCGTAATTGGCCACCTTCCACGCCATACTGTCGGGCGTCCCTGTGGCTGCCCGCGGCGAGCGGCACTGCCTGGTCGAGAAAGTCGCGCGCAAATTCAATCACCCGCGCACCACGCACCGGGTTGTATCCGCCTCCGCGGGTCGCGCCATTGTCCTCGGCGAGGATATCGGTGCCGTAGAGTGCGTCGTAGAGACTGCCCCAGCGGGCGTTGGCCGCATTCAGGGCGTAGCGGGCGTTGGTCACCGGAACCACCAGTTGCGGCCCGGCCAGGCTGGCTATCTCGACGTCCACATCGGTGGTGGCAATCTCAAAACTTTCGCCTTCGGGCACCAGGTAACCAATTTCAAGCAGAAAAGCCTGGTAGGCATCGGCATCCACGGCAACCGCACCGCGAGCCCGATGCCACGTATCTATTTTAGCCTGCAGGGTTTCACGCACGGCCAGCAACGCCCGGTTACGCGGTGCAAATTCGTCAACAATTTCCGCCAGCGCAGCCCAGAAAGCGTCCGCGGCAACACCACTACCCGGCAATACATCGTCGCTAATTAGCCGGTACAGTTCTTCGGCTATGTGTAATCCGCTCGCCTGAATGCGTTGACCCATATTCTGCTTCCACCCTTAAAAATACAAAAATGCCATGATTGGCTACGCGGAAAGTTTCCTGCCGCCCCGCCATCCAACGTTTACTTTATTTCGATAGCGCACACTGCCAATAGCGGCTGACCCAAGTGACTGCGAAGCCGAGCCAGCTGGAGCATTCTAGAGTCAACCTCCACCTTTGGCTAATTTATGATCTTTATCCCCGTTATACATCGGGCGAATAGTAATAATTACACCCCGGAAGCCACTTCAACGATCAGGCGCCGCAACCACTGGTGCGCCGGATGGTGCTGTAGCAGTGGGCTCCAGGCCATCTTGAGCTCAAATGGGGGAATCTCGAACGGAGGACTTTTAATCACCACCCTCGGGTTACGCCGTTGTAGCTCCGCCAATTTACTGGGTACGGTGACAATCAAATCCCGCTGCTCGGCGAGCAGGGCTGCGGCCTGATAATGTCGGGTAAAGACGGTGATTTCACGTTTCTTGCCCTGCCGTCGCAGGGCCTCGTCAACCCAGCCAAGGCGTTGGGAATCCTGCGGGTTCATCCCCACCCCGGCCCCCATACCGGTTTTACTCACCCACACATGACGGCCTTGCAGATAGGTCGCCAGATCAAAGTTATTCCGTATGGGGTTATTTTTACTCAGCAAACAGGCATAGGTGTCCTGCCAGACCGTGGTCTGGTGAAAGGACTGGGGCATACTGTCAAAACGATTGATTACCATATCCACCTTGCCCTGCTCCACGTCCAGAAACGTCACATCGCTGGGGGTCAAAATATCCAGGGTAATACCGGGTGCCTCATTGCGCAGGCGTCGCAGTAACGCAGGGATTAACGTGGACTCCGCGTAATCACTGGCCATTATGCGAAATACCCGGTTGGTCGCAGCGGCATCGAACTCTTTACGGGTTTCCAGTGCCTGTTCGACGGCGGCGAGAATCCCACGGATCTCCGGTTGCAATTGCAGAGCCCGTTCGGTGGGGGTCATCCCTTCACTGGTCCGCACCAGCAACGGATCGTCAAATAAACCACGCAAGCGGCGCAAACTATTGCTTAATGCCGGCTGGCTGATGCCCAGATGCGCGGCGGCCCTGGTGACGTTCCGTTCCCGCAACAGGACATCCAGGTACACCAGTAAATTGAGGTCGACACGGTGAATATTCATAATCCGCACTTCATATTCATAGGACGAATACCGAAAATAATAACGATAAATTAGCTAAATCATCCCACACTCCTTAAAATCTGCCAACCCTAAATGCTTCCGGCCCGGTCGAGAGGAAGTTGTCGGGGAAGATTCCATCGCAACTATTAATCTGTGGTAACTACAAAGGATATTTCGAGATGACTGCTGGCAACTATGATCGCAACGCTGAAATCGCGCGCATTGAAAAAGACTGGGCCGAAAACCCGCGCTGGAAAGGCGTCACCCGAACCTACAGCGCTGCGGATGTGGTACGCCTGCGGGGCTCGATCAGGAAGGAAAACACCCTCGCTCGCCGCGGTGCCGAGCAACTGTGGT
>JBFJMM010000175.1:0-4731 GCA_041633885.1 Porticoccaceae bacterium | reverse complement strand
GTTGTCTCCCTTAGATTTATGTGATGTGACGCCAACACTGACCGGCAGCCAGCAAGCGAGACTTAACTGACCAAATGTTCAATAAGCCGATCCGGAATCCTTTCACAAGACCGCCCATTCGGCAAGAGGGTATTAGCCAACTCTGGCCAGGGCGGTGTTCACTGTTCCGAGTGTCCGGGCAAAAAATAATCTTTGGTGAAGCCGCGGAAAGAAAAAGGGCGCTGGAACGAGGCGGGAGAGGAAAAGTTATCGTGTTCCCCACACATGTGGGGACGAACCATCGGCGCGTGGATTGAAACCAGAGTGCGCTCAAAGCGCACCACATGACGGTGCTAACCCGGTTGGAAGGTCAATACGTCAACTGCCGCGCCGACTGGCTGAAAACACCCGGACGGCGATTCAGCCAGTTGTCCGGGTTATCGCCTTTTGGTCATTCGGCAACGACGCGATATTCTTCCAGCTTCGCGTCCTTGAGATCGCGGCGGAACTTGGTGGCGGTCCAGGGCCAGGAACCCGGTACACCATTTTTATCCAGGTACCAGCTGGAACAACCGGTCAGCCACACGGTGTCTTTCATATTGGCTTTCATGTCGTCGTTGAATTTCTGCGTGGCGTCTTCCCGGGGCGCGATGGCTGTGAATTTTCCGGCGCGCCATTGTTCGATCAAATGCAGAATGTATTCCGACTGGGTCTCGGCAATGGAGGCCAGTGAAAAGTTGCCCACCGGGCTGTGGGGACCCATGACCATAAAGAAGTTGGGAAAACCGGGCATGGCAACCGTGCGATAACCCGTCGGGCCGTCCTTCCAGGCTTCGTCGAGAGTCAGGCCGTTTTCGCCGGTCATTTTCATGGGCAGCATATATTCATTGGCGTGAAAGCCGGTGGCGAGGGCGATGATGTCCACTTCGTGCAGTTTGCCTTCGTTGTCGACGATGCCTGCGGGTTCAATACGATCAATGCCACAGGTGACCAGCTCCACATTGTCCCGCTGCATGGCCGGATAAAAACTGGATGACATCACCAGGCGTTTGCACATGGGGGTGTAGTTCGGGGTCAGTTTTTCTCGCAACGCGGGGTCTTTTACGTTGCCAAGATTCATGCGGCACACCTTGCCGACGATTTTGCGCGACCAGCCATCCTTGATAATGCCGCGCCCCATCATTTGTTCCATCATAAAGCGATAGGTGCGGTACAACAGTTTGGACAGGCCCGGCACGCGGGTGGCGAGTGTCTGTTCGAACTTGGTGTAGGGGCGGTTGGGCACCGGGATCACCCATTGTGGCGTGCGCTGAAAGGTCACCAGCCGGGATGCCACTTTCGAAATGGGATCTATCATTTGCACGCCGGTGGAACCGTTGCCGATAACGGCCACCCGCTTGCCGTTCAGATTCAGGTTGTGATCCCAGCGAGCGGAGTGCACCGTGGTGCCCGCGAAGCTATCCATGCCGGAAATGTCCGGGTACTTGGGGCGCACCAGAATGCCACAGGCGGAAATCAGAAAGTCGGCGGTGGCGGTTTCGCCGTCGCTGGTCTCCACCTGCCAGCGGCCGTTGTCATAGGTGGCGTTGGTGACCTCCTTGTTGAATTTGATGCGGGAAAACACATCGTATTTTTTTGCCATGTCTTCGAAATAGTTGCGAATTTCCGGGCCGCCACAAAAGCGGTGGCTCCAGCTGCCACTCGGCTCAAAGCTGTACTGGTAGTAGTGTGAGGGTACATCGCAGGTCAGCCCGGGGTAATCGTTGTAATTCCAGGTGCCGCCGATGCGGTGGCTTTTCTCGAACAGGGTCAGATTGGAAAATCCGGCCTTCATCAGGCGCATGCCCATCACGACACCGGACAGGCCGGTTCCGATAATAATTACGGTGGGGTTTTTGGCGCCCCCGGCCGCGCCGGGACTGTTTGATTCGATGGTGGCGGTGCTATCGATGCCCATGAACAACCTCTTTGCTACTCAATGGTAAGTTAGATTTACTAATGGTAACTCTTTCCCCTTTTAAAGGGAACTCGTTTGGCGTCAGGAGCTCACCGCCTGTCTTGATGTCCTGAGGGGGCATGGGGATCCTGGGGAGGGATGGCGGTTGGGCGTCGACGAAATACAGGGTTCACTGTTTCCGGGTAGAAAATTTAAAATCGTTCAAAAACATAAGGATAAGATACGGTTCCCTGAATAGAAGGATTTCTGTGTAACGCCCCCGGCCCGCTTATAACAAAAAAGTTGCGACCTTTTCGGTTTTCACTGCATCCTGTTCATATGGGCAGTACATTTGTGATCACTATTGATCTGGGGTTGATACGCCAGGCGCAGTCGGGGGACCGGGGGGCTTTCAAGGCGATCTACGAGGCCTTTGAAAAACCAGCCTACACCCTGGCCTACCGCATTTGTCAGCGCCCCGACGCGGCGCGGGATGTGGTGCAGGAGAGTATGTTGATGATCTTTCGACGCATTGGGCAGTTTCGCTTCGAAGCGCCGTTCTGGAGCTGGGTGCGCAAGGTGGTGGTAAATGCGGCGCTCATGCATATACGACACAACGGCCAGGATCACGGGGCGGAGGTGCTGATTGACGATGTGACGGAGGATCGCAGCGACGGTATGGGGGTGGAGCGGGATATTGAGACGTTGTTTGCACGCCTTGCTCCGGAGCGCAGGGCGGTGCTGTGGTTATATGCGGTGGAAGGTTATTCGCACCGCGAAATTGGCGAAATGATGGATTACACCCCGAGTTATTCCAAATCGCAGTTGCTGCGCGCGCGTCGCCAGTTGCGGCGCTGGTGGGCCCCGAATGAAGCGATGCCAGACAATCTGGCGGGAGAGACAGGCGATGACAATGACTGACCAGGAACTGGACGACATGCTCGCACAATTACCGCAATTGGCGCCCCGCGAAAATCTGTGGGAGGGCATTGAACGGCAATTGTCGGCGGCGGACGGCAGCGAGTTCACGGCGTCAACATGGAACCACCCGGTTCGCTGGGGCATGGCGGCGCTGCTGGTGGTGGCCGTGGGGTTTGTGCTGCTGCGGGTGGCGCCACCTGCCGAAGACGTGGCGCCTCAGACGCTGACGATGTCAGGCGCGGATAGTGCCGCGCGTGGATCAGATACTGATAGCGCGACGGCGCGCTCCTGGAGTCAGCCGCAGGGGCGTTATGCGCGGCATCTGTACAGCGGCGACGAGGCCGTTCGCGATGCGTTGCTGGAGGATGAGTTGCAGCGCGTTGAACAGGCCATGTTGTATGCCGCACCCACCGAACAGCGCACCCTCTGGCAGTATCGCGTGCGGTTGATCGAGCAATTGGTGCGCATACGCTACGAGGCCGGCGTAACCCTCTACGAGTTTTGAGGATGTGAACATGGGACGTTTTGATAACAGGTTTTTCCCGGTGTTGTTGCTGGTGCTCGCCGCACTGGCGGCACCACCGGGATATGCGGTTGACGAGGGGGAATCCGCCAGGGATGCGGAGCTCGGCAAGGCGCGCGAAGAGTTGCAGCAAGCCCGACGGGAGCTGCACAAGGCGCGTACCAACCTGGCCCTGGTCATGGAAGATCAGGGATCAGGTTACTCACAACGGGGCTTTCTCGGTATTATTTTAATGCCCGACAATAAATTGGGGGTAAAAGTTATCCGCGCGTTACCAGAGGCCCCGGCGCAACGGGCGGATGTGCGGGAGGGGGATGTGGTACTTGCCATTAACGGTATTTCCCTGCATACCGGCGGCTCGGAAGTTGTGCCGGGAGGCGACGGCGCGGTCGCCGCCCCCCTGGATGCCGATGGAGCCCTTCACCACGCGTATCGGTTGCTTGAAAAGGTAAAACCGGGGGAGGAGGTGGTGCTTGCCCTGCGACGGGACGCGCAGCAGATCGAACGGCGTATTGTGGCGGAGTCCCGCGCACTGGAACTGTTCTGTGAACGCGGCACGGGTTGTGACTCGATCATGCACGAGCGCCCCCGAGCGGAGCGCGGCAGGCCCTATATTCCGCGGGATATCGGCGCAGAACTGGCGATGATCATTCCCGAGCTGGAAGCCAATATTGAAAATGCCATTCGCTCCCTGCCATTTCTGGAAACCCGCAAGGAACCCATGACGGCCCTGCCGGAGACCCTGGTCAATGGATTGGAGCTGGCGGAATTAAATCCCGGGCTCGGGCAGTATTTTGGCGTCAACCGGGGTGTGCTGGTGGTCAATATTCGCCAGCAGAGTATTCCAGGTTTGCGTCCCGGGGACGTGATTCTGTCCTGCGGGGAGCGGGAAGTGACGTCCCCCCGGCAGGTAATGCATATCCTGATGGGCTACGAAAAAGGCGAAAAAATCTCCATGACCATCCAGCGCAACAAACGTAAAAAACTCATCACGGCGAATATGCCCGAAGAGTAGTCGCGCAACGCGTCCCCGGGGGGCGCAACCTGACTGGTTTCCGCGGCGCCCGGTGGGGTGCGCCACCTCGCCTCCGGTTACTCCTGTTGGTTCGGATTTCTCCGGCGGGTCGCAATGTGCCCCGGCAGAGATATTTTTTTCCATCACATGTTGTCAAGGGCTTTCCCGAGGGAAAGCATAGGATCGACGGGCCCCATTGTGTAGAATTCGCGCTTCATTTCGACACGGCGCCCATACCATGTTTGATCATAAGCTCACCCTCGCCCAGTTCGACCCGGAAATATGGGGCTCTATTCAACAGGAAGAGCGTCGCCAGGAAGAGCATATCGAGCTGATTGCCTCGGAAAATTACACCAG
>JBFJMM010000174.1:0-4774 GCA_041633885.1 Porticoccaceae bacterium | reverse complement strand
CATGAGTGCCGACCATTTAACATTTATCGCGGAAGTTGTTGCCGAAGTTGAGGTGGATCGCGGATTAACGCCCGGTCATACTCGGCTGCTGGCGTTCGTCGAAGGTCTCGACGGGTTGGCCAATATCGACGCCATCGCCCACGCCACCGATCGTCTGCTGGGCCTGTTTCTCGGGGCCGAGGATTTCTGTTCCGAAGTGGGTATGCAGCCGACCACCGAAGGGTTGCTGTGGGCTAATCAGCAGGTGGTTTTTGCCGCTCGCCGCGCCGACGTGTTGCCGCTTGGATTTGTCGGTTCAATCGCGGATTATTCCGATCTGGAACTGTTTCGCCAGCGTATTCGTCAGGCCAAAAGCCTGGGTTTTGTGGGAGCGCTGGGTATTCATCCCAGTCAGATCAGTATTATGAACGAAGAGTTCGTGCCATCTGCCGACGACGTGGAGCACGCTACCGGACTCGTGGCGGCGTACGAGGAGGCCCTGGCACACGGGCGCGGCGCCGCTGAATACCGGGGTAAAATGATCGATGCACCAGTAGTGGCACGCGCCCGGGAAATACTGCGTGTACAGGCAGCACTTCAGGATAAGTTTGTGCACCCGTAACGGGTGCGGGGCTATATCATCCAATCAGGACCGCGACTTGATTTAATGCCGCACTCGAATACCTACTGCAACTAAGGATCAGGACCATGAGCGAACCCGTTTTGTACGAACAACAAGGACGCGTGGCGATTATCACGCTGAATCAGCCCGACAGTCGCAACGCTCTATCGGACCAGCTGGTGCCATCCCTGGTGGAAAAACTGCATCGCGCCAACGATGATGCCGGTGTTAGCTGCGTGATTATCACCGGGGCTGGCAGCAGTTTTTCCTCCGGTGGGCATCTCGGTGAAATCCGTGCCATGACCCAGGAGAAAAAACTGAGCGCCCGGGAACTGCGCAACTGGTACCTCGACATGATCCAGCAAATTCCCCGCACCATGCAGCAGATTTCGGTGCCCTGTATTGCCGCGGTAAATGGTTATGCGATCGGTGCGGGCTGTGACCTGACCATGATGTGCGATATGCGTATCGCCTCCGAAAAGGCGGTATTTGCGGAAAGTTTTATGCGAGTCGGCTTGATTCCCGGGGATGGCGGGGCCTGGTTTTTGCCGCGGGTGATCGGCCTGTCGCGGGCGTCGGAAATGAGCTATACCTGCGATTTTATCGACGCCAACAAGGCGGAAAAATGGGGTATGGTTTCCGAGGTGGTTGCGCCGGACAAATTACTCGACGCGGCGCTGGCCATGGCCAATCGCATTGCCGCCCACCCGCCGATTGGGGTGCGTATGGCCAAGAAACTGCTGCGCGATTCCCAGGATATGCCCCTCGGTGCAGCGCTGGAAATGGCCGCTGGCATGCAGGCCATGCTGCAACTGACTGAGGACCATATCGAGGCAATTGACGCCACTCTGGAAAAACGCGATCCGGTGTTCAAGGGACGCTAGGGAACTGTTTCAATCTGAAACAACGTCGCGCTCGCGGCGCGGCCCCGAAATTCCGGGTTTCCGGTGAGTTGTGGTAAAACTACGGGCTTCAGGTTCGTCGTGATGTCGTGGGACTCGAAACGCCCCTCGCGATGAGTGCTTGGCTGTACATGTTTTAGATGCCCGGGAATGACCTGCGTCAGGGCGCCCTGCACTGCTGGAGCGTATCCTGAACTGTACCCACGGCAGCGCCCTGTGGGTGTTCTGTTTGTCACCGCATTGATAGTGTTCGCAAATTTTTTATTCAGTTAGATAAGCAACGTCGGGAGACCAGTGATGGAAGTAGGTGGATTTTATTTGCCCGTAGTGGGTAACAAAGAGCAAATTGAACAGGGTATGGCGGGCAAGCGCACCGATCTGTATCAGTACATGCTCAAGGAGCTGTCTGACCAGGCAAAATTTATGGATGAACATGGTTATTATGGCATCGGCACCACGGAGCACCACTTTCATATCGAAGGGGAGGAAGTGTCCACCAACCCCATCCTGATCGATCTGTATATCGCCATGCAGACCAAAAACCTCAAGGTAGGTCAGCTGGGCAATGTATTGCCGTCCCATAACCCGGTTCGTCTGGCGGAAGATATCGCCATGCTCGACCAGATGTCCGGCGGCCGCGCCTTTGCCGGTTTTGCCCGGGGTTATCAGCCCCGCTGGGTAGCTACGCTAGGTCAGCAGATGGACGGTATGGCGAAGGCTAATGAGCTGGGTGCCGAGGCCTACGACAAACTCAAAAAGGATATTTACTACGATCACTTCGATATCATTATGAAGGCGTGGAAGAACGACACCTTCTCTCACAAGAGCAAATTCTGGGAAATTCCCCCCGCCAATACCTATTGGGCTACCGGCGACGTGACGCGCAAGTACGGCCAGGGTGTCGACGAAAACAATATTCTCACCGAGATAGGCATCGCGCCGCCCACCTTTAACAAACGCATGCCCGATCTGTTTCAGCCGTTCAGCGTGTCGGAAAGTTCCATCGTCTGGGCCCAGGAAAATGATGTTACACCGATCACTATTGTGACTAACACCGAGATAGCCCAGTCCCATATTCGCGCCGCCAGAGAGGCCGCCGACAAGGCGGGCAAGCCCTATCGTATGGGTATGACTCGGGAAGTGATTGTGGCCGACACCGATGAAAAAGCCTACGAGATTGCGCGCAACGGTGGTTCTTACATCTGGTGTAACTTCTTCCAGCCCTTCGGCTTTAATGGCGCTGTCGCGAACCCCGGTGAAAGCCCGTTCGATGTGCCCAACGATTTCAAAACCATGGAAGAGCGGGGTCTGGTTATTTGCGGCAGCCCCGACACGGTCAAGCGCAAACTGGAAAAACTGTTCAAGGACCTGCCCTGTGATTATTTCTGGTTGTTCAACTATAACGGGCTGGTATCTAACGAGAACATGTTGCGCAGTCTGGAATTACTGACGGAAAAGGTATTTCCTCACTTCACCGACAAAATCAAATAAGTCGACACGCTGCTGGAACCGGCGGGGCTCGGTTCCAGTGACGATTTGATCAGCATTACCGGCGAATACCGACCTCAAGGAGCGCACAGCTCGTCCAGGCGGGAGTCCGGCTGCTGATGCTACCGACGGGTAATGCAATCTCATTTCCGGTATACTGATCACCGAACCAACGTTGGCTATTATCTGCCGACGCTCGCTACTCGCAAACGGCGTGACTTTACGAGAACCTGTCGATGACCATGACCAGCCGCACTGTGTACTCCGCGGACCACGAGCTTTTCCGCCAAACTGCCCGGCGGTTTTTTCGTGAGAATCTGGAGCCGAACATCGACAGCTGGGAAGATCAGGGCATCGTACCACGGCAGTTCTGGCGCGACGCGGGGGAAAAGGGGCTGTTGTGCTGTGGCATACCAGAAGTCTATGGTGGTCCCGGGGCGGATTTTCGCTACAACATGATTGTCTCGGAAGAAATCGGCTACGCCATCGGTGGCGGTAGTTGCAGTTTTGCCCTGCAGTCGGACATTACGGCGTACTATCTTCTCAATCATGCCAGCGAGGCGTTGAAACAGCGCTGGTTGCCCGGCATGGTCAGCGGTGAAATCGTGTCGGCCATCGCGATGACCGAACCGGGTGCCGGCAGCGATTTAAAAGCGGTACGCACCAGTGCCGTGCGTCAGGGCGATGAGTACGTTATCAACGGCCAAAAGACATTTATTACCAACGGGCAGCACTGCGATTTTGTGATCGTGGTGTGCAAGACCGAACCGGATCAGGGCGCCCACGGGATAAGCTTGATCGTCGTCGAAACCGATCGTCCCGGATTTGAGCGCGGTCGCAACCTGGACAAAATCGGGCAGAAGGCGGCCGATACATCGGAAATGTTTTTCGCCGATGTGCGCGTTCCGGCCAGTAATCTGATTGGCGAAGCCGGTCGCGGTTTCGCCTACCTGATGGACGAGTTACCCCGCGAGCGGCTGACCGTCGCTTTTCGGGCCTGGGCGGAAGCTCAGCGCGCGTTCGATATCACGGTCGACTACGTCAAGCAACGGGAGGCGTTTGGCAAACCGTTGCTGGCGTTCCAGAATACCCAGTTCAAACTGGCCGAGGTGCGGGCTAATCTGGCGGTCGGCTGGGCCTACCTCGACCAGTGTCTGGAAAAGATACTGGCGGGTACCATGACCGCCGAGGAGGGCGCCATCGCCAAGCTGTGGACCACCGAGCGGGAAGGTGAAATTGTCGATACCTGTCTGCAATTGTTTGGCGGTTACGGCTACATGCGCGAGTATCCTATCTCGCGTATGTATACTGACGCCCGCATTCGGCGCATTTACGGCGGAACTTCGGAAATTATGAAACTGTTTATCAGTCGATTTATTTAATCGTTTGCCTTCTTTGCTAGCGGTCATTAAGGCGCTTGGCGCAGGGGGAAACCTCACAACCATGGAAACCAGCAGGAACCTATTATGATTGGTATTACAGCTTACGGCGCGTACTTGCCGCGCATGCGATTGCAGAAAAAGGTGATAGCGGACGCTAACGCCTGGTTCGATGCGGGACTCAGAGGTCTCGCCAGGGGCGAGAAGGCCGTGTGTAACTGGGACGAGGATGCGATCACCATGGCGACCGAGGCGTTTGCCGACTGTCTGGGTAAAATTCCCGAGAAATCACCCGCTGCCCTGCTCCTTGCCTCTACCACCTTGCCCTTCAGCGACCGCCAAAACTCGGTGGTCGTGGCCGAGGCGCTGAATCTCGACACCGCCAATTTACGCACCGCGGATAT
>JBFJMM010000173.1:0-4886 GCA_041633885.1 Porticoccaceae bacterium | reverse complement strand
GCTGCGTATCGTCGGTGCCCTGTCAGTGGGCCCACGGGAGCGTCTGCTACTGGTGCAGGTGGGAGAAACCCAATTGTTGATGGGTGTCGCTCCGGGTCGTATTTCGCGATTGCTCACGCTATCCACACCGGTGGAACTGGATGAGGGGGAGGCGCAGGTCGGCAGTGGTGGGTTTGCCAAATTGCTGCGTGCCGCCCAGGGCGGTAAAACGCCATGAAATGGGGCTATTACTGGCTGGCCCTGCCGCTGTTGTTGGTTACGTCCGCGGTCAGTGCCGACCAGGGCCTGCCGTTGGTGACGGTTACCAATGGGGCGGGGGGTGGCCAGTCCTACAGTTTGAATATTCAGATATTGCTGTTGATGACGGTCATGAGCCTGTTGCCGTCCGCCCTTATAGCAATGACATCCTTTACCCGTGTACTGGTGGTGTTGGCCATATTGCGCCATGCATTGGGCACCGGGCAGACACCGTCCAATCAGATACTGCTGGGCCTCGCGTTATTCACCACGTTGTTTATTATGACCCCGGTATTCGAGCGGGCCTATACCGAAGGTGTGGCGCCCTATATCGGCGAGCAGCTCGAATTTAAAGAAGCGGCCGTGAAAGCGATTGCGCCGTTTCGCGAATTTATGCTGCATCAGACCCGCGAAACTGATCTGGCCCTGTTTATCGATCTGTCTGGCAAGGACGATATCGATGCAGCCGAAAATACGCCACTGCAGATATTGTTGCCGGCATTTGTTACCAGCGAATTAAAAACCGCGTTTCAAATCGGTTTTTTAATTTTTATCCCGTTTCTGATTATCGATCTGGTGGTCGCCAGTGTATTGATGTCCATGGGTATGATGATGTTGTCGCCGGTGATGATTTCTCTGCCGTTTAAATTGATGTTGTTTGTGCTGGTGGATGGCTGGGCGTTGATTGTCGGCACCCTGGCAGCGAGTTTTTATGTTTAGCGCGGCGTGGAGCAAACGATGACGCCGGAAGCCGTGATGGAAGTGGCCCGCGAGGCGATGTATATCACCATGCTGCTGGCGGCGCCGCTGTTACTGTCCGCCCTCGCGGTGGGTCTGATCGTCGGTATCTTTCAGGCGGCCACCCAGATTCAGGAAATGACCCTCAGTTTTATTCCAAAATTGTTGGCCATGGCGGTGGCTCTGATGGTGGCCGGGCCCTGGATGCTCGATGTGATCAGCACATTTACGCAGCGCCTGTTCGGCGACATTCCCATGTTGATCGGGTGATTCCGTGGGCCGACTCCCAGTGATCTTGAAACACGATTTCCCATGGAAATAGCAACCGCAGATATTGTCCGTTGGGTGGGTAGCCTGTTGTGGCCGTTGGTGCGCATCGCAAGTTTTGTGCTGGCGGCGCCGGTATTTGGTGCGCGCATGGTACCCGTTCGGGTGCGCTTACTGCTCGCTCTACTGGTCGCGTGGTTGCTGTTACCGACGTTGCCCGCAATGCCGTCAGTCGACCCACTTGGCCCGGGTGGTTTAATCATTTCCGCGCACCAGGTACTGCTGGGCGTGGCGATGGGTTTTATTTTTCACCTGGTGTTTTCAGCGGTGGTGGTTGCCGGTCAGAGTGTCGCCATGAGCATGGGCCTCGGTTTCGCCTCCGCGGTGGATCCGCAGAACGGCGTGCAGGTACCGGTGGTCAGTCAATACTATATGGTGATGGTGACGCTTGTTTTTCTCGCGCTGGACGGGCATCTCGCCTTGCTGGCGACAGTGGCGGACAGCTTCTATCTGTTGCCGGTGGGCGCCGGTGGGTGGTCGGCGGATCTGCCACTGCAAATTGCCCTGTGGGGCAGTCGCATGTTTGTGGGTGCATTACTGATGGCGTTGCCGGCCATGGCGGCGTTGTTGCTGGTTAACCTGGCCTTCGGCGTAATGACCCGCGCTGCCCCGCAGTTGAATATTTTTGCGGTGGGTTTCCCTATCACTCTGTTGGTCGGTTTCGCGATGTTGCTGTTCAGTCTGCAAACCTTATTGCCACAGTTTACCGAATTGTTCGCGGCGGGCTTTGCCCTCCTGCGGGATATGCTGAGGTAAGCCGTGGCCGAGCAAAGCAGTGCGCAGGAACGCACCGAAGAACCCACCGCCAAGCGCCGTGACGATGCCCGCAAAAAAAGTCAGGTTCCCCGTTCGCGCGAACTCAATACGCTGTTATCCCTGTTCTGCGGTGGGGTGGGAATGCTACTGGTGGGGGAGATGTTGCTGACCGGCTTGGCGGACATGGTGCGTAGCAGTTTTATTATCGATAAAGCGTTGCTGGAAACCCCCGCGCCTCTTCTGGCGCATTTCGCAAATACGTTTAAGACGGGGTTTTTGCTCCTGGTACCGCTGTTGGGATTGCTCATCGTGGCGGCATTTACTGGGCCGCTGGCCATGGGCGGCTGGTCCTTCAGTTTGTCCGCAGTGGGATTCAAGCTGGAAAAAATTGATCCCCTCAAGGGGCTGGCGCGAATTTTTTCCTCGCGGGCGCTGCTGGAACTTATTAAAACCATCGGTAAATTTTCCCTCGTTGCCGTGGTGGCGACCATGGTGATCGGGAATTCCCTGGATGACTTGCTGGTGCTCGGCGCACAGGATATCGCGACCGCATTGCGTACCACCGCCTGGTGGTGTGGCTGGTCTTTCGTGGGGTTCAGTGCGGTGTTAATTGTCATCGCCGCCATCGACGTGCCCTATCAGTTATGGGACAACACCCGCAAGTTACGCATGACCAAGCAGGAAGTAAAAGATGAAATGAAGGAAACAGATGGTCGACCGGAGGTTAAGAGCCGCATCCGTCAGTTGCAACAGGAGGCGGCGCGTCGGCGCATGATGGAGGATGTGCCCACTGCTAACGTGGTAATTACCAACCCCACCCATTTCGCGGTTGCGCTGCGTTACGACGAGCAGGGCGCACGGGCGCCGATTGTCGTGGCCAAGGGACGTGGCCCGGTGGCACAACGCATTCGCGAGCTGGCGGATCGGCATCAGGTTCCGCTGGTTTCCGCGCCGCCGCTGGCTCGCGCCCTGTACGCGAACACGGACCTGGGCGAGGAAATACCGTCGCAACTGTATCTTGCCGTTGCGCAAGTGCTCGCCTATGTCTATCAGTTGGCCCGTCTCCCCTACGGGGAGTCAGCGCCACCGGTACCCCAGGATTTGGCGGTTCCCGAGGAACTTCTCAAGTCGACCGGTGGCGATGACGTGGGCGCAGAACCTGCCAGGAGTACCCCATGAAAACTGATCTGGCTGTCGTCGATAATCCCGGTTCCGGGGCAGCTTCGGGGCCCGGGGCCAGCACGGTCAGCCTGTCCACATTACTCACCGGGCTCGGCACCCCGGTGCTGGTGATTCTGGTGCTGGCCATGTTGATTCTGCCCTTGCCCCCGTTCGTGCTGGATTTACTGTTCACGTTCAATATTGCCCTGTCCCTGGTGGTGTTGCTGGCGGCGGTGTACACATCGCGCCCACTGGAATTTGCCGTGTTTCCCACCGTATTGCTGGTCACCACATTGCTGCGACTGGCCCTTAATATCGCGTCCACCCGGGTGGTTCTACTGGAGGGTCATCAGGGGACGGATGCGGCGGGCAAGGTGATCCAGGCATTTGGCGAGTTCGTGGTGGGCGGCGATTACGCCGTGGGGCTGGTGGTGTTTGCGATTCTGGTCATCATCAACTTTGTGGTGGTCACCAAAGGCGGAGGACGTATTTCCGAGGTCACGGCGCGCTTCACCCTGGATGCCATGCCGGGCAAACAGATGGCCATCGACGCGGATTTGAATGCGGGACTGATTTCTCAGGACGAGGCCCGCACGCGCCGCCGGGAAATCGCCAGTGAAGCGGATTTTTATGGCGCGATGGATGGCGCCAGCAAATTTGTACGCGGCGATGCGGTTGCGGGCATTTTAATTTTGTTGATCAATATTGTCGGTGGCATTGCCGTAGGTACCCTGCAGCACGACCTGTCTTTTTCCCAGGCGACCCACAACTACGCACTGTTGACCATTGGCGACGGCCTGGTGGCGCAAATTCCCTCGTTAATGTTGTCTACCGCGGCGGCACTGATGGTGACGAGGGTGTCCGCAGCTCAGGATATGGGCGCACAGGTTGTCTCGCAACTGTTCAGCAATCCCAGGGGCGCAGCCATCACCGCCGCTGTGATCGGCTCCCTCGGACTGGTGCCAGGCATGCCGAATACGGTGTTCCTGCTATTGGCCGCGGGCCTTGGCCTGGTGGCCCTGGTAACGTCCCGCGCGGCCCGGGAAGCGCAAGCGCCGCCGGTGGAGCAGGTCAAGGAAGAGAGCCCGGAAGTCAGGGAGCTGACCTGGGAGGATGTGGGTCAGGTGGATATTATCGGTCTGGAGGTCGGCTATCGCATTATTTCCCTGGTGGATAAAACCCAGGGGGGAGAACTACTCGGGCGCATCAAGGGCGTGCGCAAAAAACTGTCCCACGATCTCGGATTTTTAATTCAGCCGGTACACATTCGCGACAATCTCGAGCTGCAGCCCAATGGCTATCGCATTACGTTGCTCGATGTACCCGTCGGCGAAGCCGAAGTACATCCTGGCAAACTCCTGGCGATTAACCCGGGGCAGGTGTTCGGCAACGTGCCGGGTATTCCCAGCAAGGACCCGTCGTTTGGTCTCGATGCCATCTGGATCGAGCCCGGTCAACGGGAAGAAGCGCAAACCCTGGGCTACACGGTGGTGGATTGCAGCACGGTGGTGGCCACTCATCTCAGTGAGTTGATAAAAAAACACGCCTACGAATTGTTGGGTCACGACGAAGTCCAGCAGCTACTCGACGGGTTGGCGAAAACATCCCCCAAGCTGGTGGAGAACCTGGTGCCGAAAACGCTGGCGCTCGGCGTAGTGGTTAAGGTT
>JBFJMM010000172.1:0-4915 GCA_041633885.1 Porticoccaceae bacterium | reverse complement strand
TTAACGTAGTCACCGGTTTTGGACACAACGTCGGCGAGGCGCTGGTTACCCATCCGGATGTGCGCAAGGTATCTTTCACCGGATCGCGACCCACCGCGCAACGCATCATTCAGTACGCCGCCACCAACATTATTCCGCAAACCCTGGAGCTGGGTGGCAAGTCCGCCAACATCGTGTGCGCCGATGCGGATATTGATGCCGCTGTGGAAAGCGCCATGATGACCACCGTGTTTAACAAAGGCGAAGTGTGTCTGGCGGGGTCGCGGCTGTTTTTGCACGAATCCATCCAGGAAGAATTTCTGGAAAAATTCAAAACCGGTCTGGAAAAAATTCGCATTGGCGACCCCACCAACCCGGCAACACAACTCGGTCCCCAGGCGTCCGTCATGCAGCGCGACAAAATCTGCGGCTACCTGGAACTAGGGCCACAGGAAGGCGCCAAACTGGTAACCGGCGGCGGACGGGCAACCGGGGGCGACCTGGACGCCGGCAACTTTATTCGCCCCACCGTGTTTAGCAATGTCACCAACAATATGCGCATCGCCCAGGAAGAAATTTTCGGCCCGGTCACCTGCGCCCTGACCTGGAGCGACGAGACCGACATGCTGCGCCAGGCCAATGATTCGGTATATGGCCTCGCCGGCGGCGTGTGGACACGGGATCTGGCCAGCGCCCACCGCATTTCCAAAGCCATGCAGACCGGCACCGTGTGGGTCAACCGCTACTACAACCTGGTGTCCGGCATGCCTCTCGGCGGCTACAAACAAAGTGGCTACGGTCGCGAATTCTGCCACGCGCTGCTGGAACACTACACCATCACCAAATCCGTGGTAATTAACCTGCAGGAAGGCAAGATGGGTGTTTTCGACCAATAAATGCAGGTCGGTGTTTAAAGTACGGTGCGATAAAAAAAAGGAAGTGCCGGGCACTTCCTTTTTTTTGCACAAATGGAATCGGCACTCCTGCGCGCAACCATAACCAACCGCCGCGGCGACACCCATGGCAGGGTCACTGGTCATCCGTATGATCTAACCCTGTGGGGCCGATGCTCACCCACCGACCCGCCATGGGACGACCCGCACCAGTGCCATCCCGACACACTGCCCTGCTCACCTGGTCGATTGCAGCGATAAGCGAGGAGCGAACATGAAAACCATCGGTTTACTGGGCGGTATGAGCTGGGAAAGCACTGTCACCTATTACCGGGCGATTAACGAGGGCGTAAAGCGTGAGCTGGGCGGGTTGCACTCTGCCAGAATCGCCCTGTACAGCGTCGATTTTGAACCCATTGAAAAACTCCAGCACAGCGGCGACTGGGCTGGTACGGCGGCAATTCTCAGCGCGGCGGCGCGCCGCGTTGAGGCAGCCGGGGCCGACTGTCTGGTGATCTGCACGAACACCATGCACAAGGTCGCGTCTGACATAGAAGCAGCTATACATATTCCCCTGCTTCATATTGCCGATGCAACGGCGGACGTGTTGATCCGGGACGGCGTTAAAACCGTGGGCCTGCTGGGTACCGCGTTTACCATGGAGCAGGCTTTTTACAAAGGCAGGCTCGCTGAACAATACGGCCTGGAGGTGCTGATCCCCGGCGACAGAGACAGAGCCACTGTTCACAATGTTATTTATAACGAGCTGTGTATGGGGCGCACCACCGCCGCCGCCAAAGCGGATTACCTGCGTATTATTGCTGAATTGGCCAACCGGGGCGCACAGGCAATTATTCTCGGCTGCACGGAAATTGGCATGCTGGTGCGTCAGGCGGACACGGACGTGACACTGTACGACACAACCCTTATTCACGCGGAAAAAGCCGTGGCGTTCGCGACACAATAATTATTGCCGATACGGTTTTTACGCAGGGCTGGATGATTTGCGCCGCGCGAAAAATTAGCCTATACCTGTACATGCTAACTGAACTTCATGCCAACTGAACTTGCCACCCACACCCTGGAGGGAACCACATGACACAGAACAGGACAGAACTGAACTGGTCGGGCATCGATAAACTCGCTGCGGAAATTCGTGCGCCGGACGGCCCGGGTACCAAGGAGTGGGACATGGAACGCTCACACACGAAAGATTTTAATGAAGCGTTTATCAGGGCTCTGCGGGATAACCAGGGCCGGCTGCCGGGTGAACTGGAAGCCGCCAGCGCCCTGATCATCACTACCACGGGTGCCAAAACCGGCAAGCAACGCACCGTCCCCCTGGCCTGTCACACCATAGAAGGACGATTGTTGATTGTCGCCTCCATGGGCGGCGCCGACCGACATCCACCCTGGTTTCATAATCTGCTGCACAAACCCGAATGTCTGGTCGAAAAGGATGGCGAAAGTTTTATGGCAAAGGCCACCGTTATTGAAGGCGAAGAACGCCATCGACTGTTTCAACAAATCTGCACCAATGTGCCGGTGTTCGCAGACTATCGGTCGCGCACCAGGCGGCAGATACCGGTTATCGAATTAACGAGACTGGAATAGCATCTGCGCGGATCAGGTAGCGCGCAGCCCCTCTGCGAACCGTCCCGATTGAACCCCGCGCACTCAGCGTACCTGTTATTTAAATCACGCCGCGCCATGACGTTGAGACAATCAGGAGTCAGTTTTAGTGTTTTACGCTCCTGGTGTCGATCTTAACCGCGCATGTCATATTGGAGTTGGCGGGCTGGAAAAACGGTTTGAGGCGTATCCCATCGACTAAAAATCGCCGCGGCCCACGGGGAGCCCCACGACCAACGTTTTAACCGCGGCAGGACAATCGCAACGAATTTATTTGGCGTAGATATCCAGGGTTTTAATCACCCGATAGGCACCCAATACGGTCGGCACCGCAATCCCCAACCGTTCAGCCTCCTGTAGCAGTGGCAAAATAATACCATCTACCTCGGTGGTACGACCCGCCAGCACATCTTCGTGCATGGATGTGCGCACACCCTTGGGTTTGGTTTTAAAAAACTTTCCTAGTTCGATGCATTGGGCCACTGCACCATCAAAATCCGACTCGTGAATTTGCTTCAGGAAAGATAGTGGCGCATAAAAATTTTGCGGTTGGTACCCCAGCCCTGCGTAGATCGCCAGTAACTCCTTGGCGATGGTAACGTAATGCTGCGCACCTTCCAGACAGGAAAAACCGTCCGAAAAATCCAGTTCGGGATTTCCCACCAGGGTGCTGGCGGACCACGCGGATGCGCCACCTACCTGAACCACTTTTTCCCACAGAACATGCTGGATATCCGCAACCGCTTTAGCCCCTAGCCCGGCCTCGCAAAAGGCCGCCGCCAGGGTTTCGGTGCGCTCGGATATGCCCCCCTGCAACTCGCCAAAATAGGCGGTGGTTGGCGTGGTGACATGGTTGAGTGTGTGCCCTGGCGCGATGAGTGTGCCACCTTCCATGATAGAGCCGCCGATAACCCGCTGTGCGCCAAACGCGGTTATCAACTGCGCTTCCTTGCCCACTCCGTTTTGCAGGGTCAACGCCACCCGAACGCGATCGTTCAAGACCGCCGCGTCCGCGAGTGCATCTGCCATCGCTTTTTGTTTGGTCAGCAGAATGTAGTAGTCGATTTCGCCCTGTACCTGATCGGGGTGCGTGGTGCAGCGCAGATTATCTTTGACGATAAAGTCTTCGCGCCCCGTGAGTCTCAGTCCATTAGCCTGTATAGCTTCCATATGGGCGGGACGACCGATCAACGTCACCTGGTGTCCGGCGCGGGCGAGTCGCCCGCCCAGCACCGAACCCAGTCCACCCGCGCCATGAATGCAAATATGTAACTTTTTAGTCATGCACCATCGACTCCCTAAAAACTATGAAGAAAAATTTCTCAGGAAACCCCAAGGGTTTTCAAACTGGAGACGATGCGCTCGCGCAACTCCGGCTTGCACTGTTCGACCGGCGGAATAATCGGCCCTGCCTGGAGTCCAATCGCTTCAAACCAGGCTTTCATACTGGCCAGTGCACTGGCGTAGGTGAAGGTGTTGATCACTTCCCAGATAAACACATCGTTGTAGAGTTCGCGCACCGGGGCCAGCTCTTCAGATTTTTTGAACGCCTCTTCCCACTTGCCCTGCGCCGACAGCGCCCGATATTCATTAATGATATGGCGTTTCTTGCCGTAAATAATATAGGACAATTCGCCAAACACTACCTGCCCGCCACGACGCAGGTCGTCGGCGAAATTTCCTTCAAACGGATCCGACACAATAAAATCGTCCCGCAACAGGCTGCGTAATTTCAGGGATTCCGCGCGGTTCATCACGCCCTGCTTGGTGCCCACAACCGTGTCGATATCCGCCAGGCGTTTCATCAGATCCCAGCCCAGCACCTTGCCGGATACCGGCGTGCGGTACAGAGCAACGGCGAGATTGGAGTTGTCGGTCAGATACTTGAACCAGTTGTACACTTCGTTATCGGTACGCAACTGCACCGACGGGTTCATCACCTCGGCGCCGTCGTAGCCCAGTTTTTCCAGGCGATTCATTTTTTCAACACACTGATGAACGCTGGGATCGAGAATAATGGACCACAGACCGATACGCCCTTTCACCGCGTCGGCCACGATTTCGTGGTAGCGGTACCAGTCGGAAAGCGTCACGTTCCAGCACTCGGCGATAAACCCGCCGACCACCAGGCCGTCCACACCCATTTCTACAAACGCTTCGATGTTTGAACGAATACCCGCTTCGTTAAACGTAAAATCCGGGTTCATCGGCGTGACCGGGCAATTAAACATCCCCTTCACATTTTCCTGCGCCCATTGCTTTGCCGTACTACGTGTATAGTTCATGAGACTCTCCCCTTCCGGTGAATTTATAAGTAAACTGTCAATAGGTATAGTACACCAAATGGAGCCTTTGAAAAGGCAAAAAATTTCAGTTTTAGCAGCGCCGATGGGGTATAGATAGTGAATTTA
>JBFJMM010000171.1:0-4962 GCA_041633885.1 Porticoccaceae bacterium | reverse complement strand
TGGCCCGATCGCCGCCGGAGTGAGGTCGATCATAATTACGCCGAGGGCATTGAGTTTGCGGCTGTTGTCCGCGTGCACATAGGCCGACGTGGCGTCGAAGGCAATGCGAATATCGTCCTCCACCACATGGGCCAACATACCATCGACCCCGTCAGCGGTGGTTTTCATGCCGAATTCCTGGGCGCGCTTGAGACCTTCCGACGCGGGGTCGACACCGACCATCCACACCGGTTCGATCCAGTCGCTGCGCATCGCCTTCATTAACAGGTCGGTGCCGATATTACCGGGGCCGATAATGGCCGCTCTCAATTTATTGCTCATCACATCACCTCCATTCCATTCGCACAGATTGCCTACACAAAGCGTACCGACGCCGACCCGATACCACCGATATCGACCCGCATAAAATCTCCGGCGACGACCGGTTCCAGCGGCACCAGCGACCCGGACAGGATCACTTCTCCAGCTTTCAGGCCGATGCCGAAACTACCCAGGGTATTGGCCAGCCAGGCAACGCAATTAATCGGCGAGCCCAGCGCCGCAGCGCCCGCCCCCGTGCTGAGGATCGCGCCGTTTTTTTCCACCACCATGCCGCAGGTAACCAGATCCACCTTGCGCGGATCCACCGCGTTGTCCCCGAGCACGAACAGGCCACAGGAGGCATTGTCTGCCACCGTGTCCTGAATTTTGATTTTCCAGTCGTGAATGCGCGAGTCGACGATTTCGAAGCACGGCAGCACGCACTCGGTGGCGCGAATCACATCGGCGTTGGTAACCCCGGGGCCGGTCAGGTCCCGTTTCAGAATAAAGGCGATTTCGCCTTCCGCGCGGGGCTGTATGAGACGGCTGGATATGGGCATTTCCGCGCCGCTGCTGTACACCATATCGTCGGTCAGATAACCGAAATCCGGCTGGTGAACATTCAGCATATTCATCACCGCCTTGCTGGTAACCCCGATTTTTTTGCCGATAATGCGGGCGCCCGCCTGGACGCGGCGATCGAGCATACGCAGGGAAATGTGGTAGGAGTCATCGATGGTAATATCCCTATAGCGTTCGGTAAGCGGCGCCACCGTCTCGCGGTTTACCATCGCCTCGTACAGCTCATCGCCGCTGCGATTAATCAGTTCTTTGTCCATGGATTGCGGATTCCCCAGTATTACGTTGTATAAAGTAGGTCGTTAAAGGTACGTCGTTAAAACAACCAACGCCAGTGCCGAAGCGCGGTTGCGTTAGAGCTGTATGCAGATATTTTTCAGCTCGGTATAGAATTCGAGTGAGTGTACACCGCCCTCACGACCGATGCCCGACTGTTTGGCGCCACCGAAGGGCGTGCGCAAATCCCGCAGGAACCAGCAGTTTACCCACACCAGGCCCACCTCCAGTTGCTCGGAAACACGAATGGCGCGGGAGGCATTTTCGGTCCACACGGCAGCACCCAAGCCGTAGTGGGTATTGTTGGCCAGGGCGATCACTTCCTCCTCGCTGTCAAACGGACGAATATGACAGCAGGGGCCAAACACTTCCTCGGTTATCACCCGCGCATCATCCGCCAGGCCGGTCCAGATCGTAGGTTCTACCCAGGCGCCTGCCTCGAGACCCGGCATGTCAGGCACGCCGCCGCCGAGCACCACCGTCGCACCTTCCTGGACCGCCAGGTCGTAATAACCCAATACCTTTTGCTGGTGCTCCCTGCTGATCAGGCAGCCCATATTGGCGTCCGGATCATCCGGGGTGCCGAGTTTGATCTTGCTCGCCGCATCGGCAAGTTTCGCCACAAATTCATCGAAAACCGGGCGCTCCACATACACCCGCTCGGTGGCCAGACAGACCTGACCACAGTTCACAAACACCGAACGCATGGTGCCGGCCACGGCTTTATCCAGATCGCTATCGGCAAACACGATCGCCGGGTTTTTGCCACCGCACTCCAGGGAAATATCCCGCAGGCCCACCGACGCGGCCTTCATAATGGCTTCGCCCGTGCGGGTTTCGCCGGTAAAGGTGATCGCATCCACGTCCGGATGCGCCGTTAAAAAAGCACCGGCCGAATCGGGACCAAAGCCGTGTACCACATTAAACACCCCCGGGGGTACGCCGCACTCATTCATCACTTCGCCCAGCAGGGTAGTGGTAGCGGGGGTTTCTTCCGACGGTTTGACCACCACCGTGTTGCCACAGGCCAAGGCGGGGCCCACTTTCCAGGTGGTCAACAGCAACGGGAAATTCCACGGACTGATCACCGCCACTACCCCTTTCGGCGTGCGATGGGCAATATTGGTGGCCTGGGCGCCGTCCGGTCCTTCAAAGCGAAACGCTTCGGTGGGCACGTTTTTAATCACATCGGCAAATATTTTGAAATTGGCCGCGCCGCGCGGCACATCGATATGCCGCGCCAGGGATTTGGGCTTGCCGGTGTCCCGGGATTCCGCTTCGACAAAATCTTCAAAACGTGCGTTGATGCGATCCGCCACTTTATATAGCAGCGCCACACGATCGTTCACAGACATTTTGCCCCAGGGGCCACGCAGCGCCGCCTGGGCCGCGCCGACCGCGGCGTTGACTTCGTCGCGCCCGGCCTCGTACACGGTGCCGATCAGGCTGTCATCCGCCGGACAGCGGTTTTCGAACGTCTTGGCGGAAGCAACAAATTCGCCGTTGATAAAATGTTTAAACTCTTTCATGTGGACAGGTTCCTCGCAGCTAAATTCCGGCAGTACCCAGCAAGTTATTATGTGGCCGGGGGATTAACGTATGTGCCGTATCGGTCCCCGTGATCCCCGCGAGACTGCACGGGCAACCCGCGTCAAAACCGGAGATATGGACGCCGTAACGTAAGGGGGTGTTTGCAATAGTCCCCCTCGCAACGAACCATCCCACGTCATTTCACCAATATTCGGCAACGCTAACCCGCCCGCCAGGTCCGTAATAACAAATTAGTTAATTGGGCGGGCATTATAGCCGGTTTAAACGATTCTGTAAGGGTCCGATACCGAGCAAATGTGGGCTGCCAGACTCCAACCCGACAAACGGGACGGCCCTTCGGCTCACCACCGACCCCTCAGGCCCCGGTGGTGACACCCATAAAGCGGTCGTTGAGCTCCCGCGAATGGTAAAAAATGGCCTGCCCCGTGCGGTCCGCCGTCCACGTCAGTACCGGTGTGTCCGGATACACATAACTGTCCTCGCAGAACACTTCATTGCGATTGCCGGAGGGATCAAAAAAGTAAATCGTCTGGCCCCGCGTCAGCCCGTGTCGGGTCGGACCCATATCGAGGGCAATATCCTTCATGGAGATGATGTCCCCCGCGCGCAGCACGTTTTCCCAGGTCTTGAGCATAAACGAGGCGTGGTGCAACTTGGCCTTGCCTTCCTGACGGATAAACGCCACGTCGTGGGCCTTGGTGGAGCAGGTCATAAACGCCGCCAGTTGCAGATCGCCATCCACAATCTGCTCGGTCAGCTGAAAGCCCAGCACCTCGGTAAACAGTTTCACCGAGCCGTCCAGGTCTTCCCCATACACCAGGCAGTGGTCAAAGCGCACCGCCTGCATGCCCTTCAGACCCTCCGGCCAGGGGGCCGGGTTGGTGGTGGCGATGCCGTTGCCGTAATGGTCTTTCTGGGCATACAGCTCGAACAGGTGACCGGTGGGGGCGGTAAAACGCACCCGCTCGCCACAATGGTCCAGCTCCCCCGCCGCAATGCGCTCAGTCTTGCAGCCAAATTTCTTCAGGTCCCCCTGCAACCGCCACAGGGTCTCTTCGTCCAGCACCTTGAACGCCATGTGGTCCATGCCCGCCTCGTCCGCCTCGCGCAGCACCACCGAGAACCAGTCCTGCTCATCCCAGGCTTTGAGGTACACCCGACCCTGACTATCGCGATGGGTTTCGATCAACCCCATGTAATCCCGGTAGTGGGTCACCGCTTCTTCCAGATCCAGCACCCGCAGCTGTACATGCCCGGGACGTAACACACCTGTCATTGCCATATTGATGTTCTCCTGTACCCTGTCGTGATGTCGATAACACGTCGCTCAATCGAGCGCGCGCATCACCGCCCGTTGTATTTTTCCTAACACCCGTACGTCCAGATCCGATTGTGGTGTGGTGCGACAAGCCAGCACCACGCCCTGCGCTTCCTCCTCGACACTGATGTGTGCCCGGCTCATGCGCTTGCAACTGTAGTCACCGCGCACAATCTCTATCTTGCAGATCCCGCAACCACCGCCGCGACACCCCACCGGGATGCCCTTGCGGCCTAACTGCTCCATGCCCTTGAGCACCGTGCTATCGGCCCCGCAGCGGTAGCTCTCCGCGCTGTCGAGGAGCGTTATTCGAAAACTTACCAGTTCGGTGTTAATTGGCCCAACGCCCTAGATACGCTTAAATAGCGCACTGCGCTGGGCGGTTGCGGCACCGTCCGCAGCAGTAAGGAACCGCTCCATATGAATATCCCGCTCGAACAGGCGTCCCTGCATCAATGCGCTAATGGCCGCATCGATCATCGGCGGCGGACCACACAGATACGCCTTGTGGCCAGCGAACTTGCCGGCGAAATGCGCTACCGCTGCCTCGTGAACAAAGCCCTTGAAACCCTGCCAGTTATCCTCCGGCTGGGGTTCGTTGAGGGCCGGGATATAGGTAAAGTTAGCGTGCTGCGACGCCAATTGCGCAAACCGTTCGCGGTGATACAGCTCGGCAAGATTGCGCGCCCCCTGAAACAGATAAATGTTACGGGTGTCGCCCTGTTCTAGCATATCCATCACCATTGACTGCGGACTCGACAGGCCAGAGCCCCCGGCAATAAAAATAACATCGCCCGGGTCGGATTTGCGCACAAAAAATTGCCCGTAGGGACCCGACAGGGCCAGTACATCACCCTGCTTCAGGGTTTCGTGAACAAACGTAGTGGCAGCCCCACCGGGAACCAGTCGTACGTGCAGTTCGAGTAACCGCTTCTCGC
>JBFJMM010000170.1:0-4969 GCA_041633885.1 Porticoccaceae bacterium | reverse complement strand
GGATGACCGGCGTTATAGGACGCGTCGTAACTCAGCGCCACAGGAAAGCCCGCCACCAGGCGGCCACCACTGATCTGGTCAATGGCGGCATACTCCTCGGCGATACGGATCGGTTCCCGGGATTTGCCCAGGGAGCGCCCCAGGCAGGCCAGTGCCACCTTCAGATTTTCCCGCTCGGTGGCGTAGGCCAGGGCCGACATTTGCAGATTGGGGTTAGGCAGTACGTCGTAGGAAGCCTGGCTGTGCTCGGTGGTGGCGATGCCGTCGAAGCCCCGGCGGGCCGCATAGAGCATTTCGTCCAGATAATCCATATGATCCTGGTGCATCAAATCCCGATCCACCAGCTTATGGTACGGAGTGTTCACCACCGAGTCGTACTTTTGCGCAAAATCATCTGCAAAATGGCGGTAACCCAGTTGTTCAAACGAGAGTATCTTCATTGCGTATCTAACCCCTTTTCTAAGTGGAATCTTCGTCCGGCGGCTGAACTTACCGGAAAGAGCGCCCCGTCCCGTTGTTGATCTATTTGTCAATTCGTGGGCAAGGCGGCAATAGTACCCCAGGAACGAATTTTTGTAACCACACTACAGCAAATTTCCATTGCCGGGGCCAGCCTGTCTCTACCTGCCGCTGCCATTATCACTGGTCGGCCCCAGGGGCGCTATTGACCCATATCAGTTAGCGTCGCTCTTCGCTGGGACCGGGTGGGTCTTGAGGCGCCTGTGGCGCGCGCCGTAGCCTTGCGGGTTGTCGGAGGTTAGAATCACCGCGGCTCACGAGAATCACTTGAATCAGTCATTTAACAGGGTAGGCGTCATGAAGTTGGAAGGCATAAAAGTTCTGGATTTTTCGCTATTTTTGCCGGGTCCGGCACTGACCCAGGTGATGGCGGATCACGGCGCCGAGGTCATCAAGGTGGAACCTGCCAACGGCGGCGAGCCCAATCGAGAGATTGGTCCCAAACGGGACGGTGTATCGGTGTATTTCGCCAACACCCATCGCGGCAAAAAGAGCGTTCAGCTCAACCTGAAAACCGAGCAGGGCCGGGAAATGGCCCTGCGCCTGGCGGAGCAGGCCGATGTGGTGATTGAAGCGTTCCGGCCCGGTGTGGTGCAGCGGTTGGGAGTGGATTACGAAACTATTAAAGCCCGTAACCCTGGGGTGATTTACGCGTCCCTGTCCGCCTTTGGTCAAACCGGCCCTTATGTAAAAAAGCCCGCCCACGACCTGGCCACGGAAGCCTATGCGGGTATTCTCAGCGTCAATCTGGGCTTTGACGGCAAGCCTGCCATTCCAGCCATTCCCAACGCGGATATGCTGACCTCATTCATGGGTCTGTCGGCGGTGCTCATGGCGCTGTTGCGCCGCAAGGATAGCGGGCAGGGCGATTACATCGATCTGGCCATGATGGACTCGTTAATTGCCAGCGTGCCCAACAATATGGGCCCAGTGTTTGCCGAGAAGAAAGCGCCGACGGTGAAAGAGGAGCGCACCTGGGGCGGCTACGCCATGTACAACATCTACCAGACCAAAGACGACAGGTACGTGGTGCTGGGGGCTTCGGAGATGCACTTCGCGGAAAATGTGCTCAATAAAATGCAGCGCCCCGACCTGATCAAATACTGCGAGCCGCCGCCGGGTCCGACTCAGGAACCGGTCAAAGCCTTTTTACGGGAAACTTTCCTCAGTAAAACCCAGGCGCAATGGATTGAATGGTTCGCCGACGTGGAAGCCGCGTTTGCGCCGGTTAACGATCTGCGCCAGGGCGCGGACGATCCGCAAGTTCGGGCGCGAAACATGATCGTCGAGGACGAAAACGGCTGGGAGCATATCGGGATTCCCATAAAGTTTGCCCACGAGCCAGGACATATTAACTTCGACGTGCCGCAACCGGGGGAACAGAACCTGGAGCTGGCCCGCGCTGTCGGTTTCAGCGAAGAGCAAATCAGCGCCATGGTGGAACAGGGTGTTTTCGGGGTTGACGGTTAATGCTTAAACAGTAACTTTCCCGGTGGTTTGCGCCGCGCTGTTCGGGCCCTCTGGACGACAGATGTAGCTCGCACCATAATGACGGCTCGCAAACCGTTCACTTCAGGCCGGCAGCCAAAGAGATCCACAGGCGCGGCTCCAATTGACGACAGCAAACTGTGCTTTAACGAGGAATACAGATGTTTGATGACGACAACAAAGCCATCCCTTCGCAACAGGCAAACACATTGAGCGGCGGTGAAGTCGACGCCGTGGTGATCGGCGCCGGTGTGGCGGGGCTCTACCAGATTTACCAGTTGCGGGAACAGGGTTTGAACGTTCGCGGGTTTGACGCCGCGTCGGATGTGGGTGGCACCTGGTACTGGAACCGCTATCCGGGGGCACGTTTTGATTCCGAATCTCACGTCTACCAGTATATTTTCTCCGAAGACCTCTACAAGGGCTGGACCTGGAGCGAGCGCTTTCCCGGACAGCCGGAAATAGAGCGCTGGATGCATTATGTAACCGACAGCCTGGATCTGCGTCGCAGCATACAGTTCAACACCACCATCAAGAGTGCCCATTTTAACGAGGCCAGCGAACGTTGGCTGGTTACCACCGACAGTGGCGAGGTTATCGACACGCGCTATTTAATCACCTGCTGCGGCATGCTGTCGGCGCCGCTGTCCTCACTTTTTCCTAGGCAGGACACCTTTAAGGGGCAAATTTTCCACACCGCACGCTGGCCCAAAGAGCCGGTGGATTTCGCGGGCAAACGGGTTGGCGTGGTGGGTAACGGCGCTACCGGTATTCAGGTGATTCAAACCATCGCCGACCAGGTGGAGCACCTGTCGGTGTTTATCCGCACCCCCCAGTACATTCTGCCCATGAAGAACCCAAAATTTGGCGCGGCGGATGTAGAAGGCTATAAATCTCAATTCAACTGGCTGGCCGACAAGCTACCCCACACCTTCAGTGGTATGCAGTACGAAGTCGAGCACACCTGGGCGGAATTGACCCCGGAACAGCGCTGGGAGGTGCTTGAAGAGGGCTGGAATGACGGCTCCCTCAAACTGTGGCTGGCCTCGTTCACCGAGGTGTTCACCAACGAGGAGGTCAGTGAGCAGATCTCGGAATTTATTCGCGAAAAAATGCGCGCGCGCCTTAAGGACCCCAAACTCTGCGAGCTGTTAATACCGGCTGATTATGGCTTTGGCACTCACCGGGTTCCGCTCGAGACCAATTACCTGGAAGTGTATCACCGCCCCAATGTGGACATCGTCAGCGTCAAGGACAACGCCATTGAAGCAATTACGCCGGAGGGCATAAAAACCGCCGATGGCACTGTGCATGAACTCGATATCATCGTGCTGGCCACCGGCTTTGACGCCGGCACCGGCGCGCTTACCCGCATTGATATCCGCGGTCGGGAAGGGCGTTCTCTGAAGGAGGACTGGAGCAAGGATATACGCACCACCATGGGTTTGCAGGTGCACGGTTACCCCAACCTGTTCACCACCGGCGCACCCCTCGCGCCCTCGGCGGCCCTGTGCAATATGACCACCTGCCTGCAACAGCAGACCGAATGGATCAGCGGCTGTATCCAGTACCTGCGCAGTAATAAATTGCAATCTATCGAGCCCACGCGGGAAGTGGAGGAGCAGTGGATCGCCCACCACGAGGAACTGGCCAGCGCCACCCTGGTTAACAAAACATCGTCCTGGTATATGGGTTCAAACGTCGAAGGTAAACCCCGGCGGCTGCTGTCCTATATCGGCGGGGTGGGGGAGTATCGCACCCGGTGCAGCGAGGTTGCCGCCCGGGGCTATCCGGGTTTTACCGTCCGCTGAGTTATCTGTTGAGTTAGCCGTTGGGTTATCCATTGAGTTAAAGGAGGGGCATCTTGCCCCTTTACTCTCTACGCTGTCAGCCAGCACCTGCGCTGTCGAGTACGGATACCGTCACACAAAAAGCCGCCCCCGGAGAGGAGGCGGCGGTGGGGACAGAATCACAGCGGGAATGCTACCCTAGAAATCGTACTCCACCCCCACATAGGCGGTGCGGGGCTTGTTGGGGCGGGCGCCGTCCGGAGCCCGCGACACGATGGCCTGGTTATCGAGCAGGTTGTCCACTTTGAGGAATACAACCGTTTTCGGATTCAGGGCATAGCGGCTGATCAGGTCTATCACGAACAGGGACTCGGTTTCCTCGAAACGGTCGTTGGTGCGGTTACAGCCCACCGACACGCACATCTCGTCGATATATTTGGCCACCGCGTAGTTGTTCCAGCCGTTCTGGTTTTCCAGACCGACCCGCAGGCCCAGGGTGTGCTCCGGAATATCCGCCAGGGTGTCGCCATTGCGGAAGCCTTCCGCCGGGTTGTCCTTACTCAACTCCGCCTTGGTGTAGGTGTAAGCCAGATTGACGGGCACCATAAAGGACCCGGCGCTGAAGGCCGTGCCGGCCTGCAGTTCCAGTCCCGAGACCTCCGCCTCGCCGGTGGTGAAGCTGCCGGATGTGGCCCCGTTGCTGCAAGGGTTACCCAGGGAACAGTTTTCCGTCTTGTTGTCGAAGTCGCTGTAAAAACCGATGGCTTCCAGAAACAGCGGGGCGGAGCTGTAGCGCAGGCCGGCCTCGTAATTGATGCTGGTTTCCGGTTCCTCAAATTCCTGGGCGCCGCCGCCCAGGGGCGAGAAACCCCGGTGCACACCGGCCAGCACTTGCCAGCTGTCGTCCAGATCGTAGGTGAAGGAAACTCCGGGCAGCCACTCCTCGGTGGTGTTGGCCCGCTCGCTGCCCAGCAGGGTGCGGGCCGGATCGTTGAATTGTTCACGGGCGGTTTTCACATCCTCGTAGCGCAGCGCCAGATTAAGGCTCAGGGCGCTGGTCATCTGCCAGCTGTCCGTTAACCAGAAAGACAGGGCTTCGGCTTCTTCCAGGCGGTTGTTACTGCCGGTGGGCTGAATAACGTTCTGAAACACCAGACGGCCGTTAACCTGAT
>JBFJMM010000169.1:0-4974 GCA_041633885.1 Porticoccaceae bacterium | reverse complement strand
GTAATCCGCAGGAATACTTCTGTGGTTGTAGAAGCCTCGTTATCCAGCATAATCTTTCCACTGACGATTCGGGGTTGCCCATAACCGCAGGATTTGAATACGCTGCTAGCCCATCATCCTGGACAAACGGGTCGAATCGGTTCGGCCCGCCATAAATGCGTTGCACGCTGAGGTGTGGTGGCGACCACCGACCAGCAATACAGCTGGTGATCGGACGTTAAATGCAGTGAACTAATTGTTAGCTGAATACTTGTGCGAAGGGGTGTACGGTGGACATTCTGAAAACATTCGCTCTCTTCAGTGTCACGGCTATCGCTGAAATTCTGGGCTGTTATCTGCCGTACCTGTGGCTTAAACAGGGGCGTTCAATATGGCTACTGGTCCCGGCCGCCCTGAGTCTCGCGTTATTCGTCTGGCTGTTAACCTTGCACCCACACGCGGCGGGCCGGGTGTATGCCGCGTACGGTGGTGTATATATCAGCGTCGCGCTAGGCTGGTTGTGGGCGATAGACGCGGTGCGGCCCACGTCCACGGACTGCGTCGGTGTCGCGGTATGTCTTGTTGGTGTCGCAATCATTATGTGGGGCCCCACCTGACATGATGTGTGGGGGTTGACGGCGTGTACGGGATGGTAAATGTGCTGCGATTGCCCATATTTTGGGTGCTGGTGTTTGCACTCCTGATGACGGGTGTCGATGCGGCCAGCGGATTAACGGATATCACTATTCCAGTGCGACTGCTGTGGGTGACACTTTTTTTGTCCGCAGGCTGTGCGTTGGTTGGGGTCGGCGGGAAACAATTTTTGTGTGCAGGTACCGCACTTAACCCGCTACGCCCGGAGCAGGCGACTCTGTTGGTAACAGGTGGTTTGTATGCCGTTACTCGCAATCCCATGTATCTCGGTTTTTTGTGCTGGTTGCTCGCGGTTGTGGTGTTTACCGGTGATGGGCTTAACTTTGCGCTGTTGCCGGCGTTTGTGGTGCTGGTCAATAAAAAATATATCGTTCCCGAAGAACGCGCGCTCGAATGTTTGTTTGGCAACGACTTTGTGGTGTATAAAGAAAAGGTACGTCGCTGGTTGTGAACGGGTCGGGTCGCCGCGAATTAATTTGGTGGCTGGTTGGTAGCAGGGCTGCGCCGAATTCCTGGAACTGGGAGATACCATGGATATTTCGCTTATTTTTTTGATCGTTATTCCCGCGGTGATTATTGTTTACGTTGCGGCCATGTATAACCAGCTTGTGTCGCTGAAAAATCGCTACAAAAACGCGTTTGCGCAGATTGATGTGCAGCTCAAGCGGCGTTACGATCTGATTCCTAATTTAATTGAAACCGCCAAAGGGTATCTTCAGCATGAACGGGAAACCCTCGAGGCGGTGATAACCGCGCGCAATGCCGCGGCACAGATGCTGGGCGCGGCGGTTGCCGATCCCGGTAATGCGCAGGCGATCAAGTCTTTGAGTAGTGCGGAAGGTGCGCTCGCGAGTGCGCTGAGTAAATTTAACGTGGTGGTGGAGGCGTACCCCGATCTCAAGGCCAGTGACAATATGCTGCAACTCAGTGAGGAGTTGGTCACAACGGAAAACCGGGTGGGATTTGCCCGGCAGGCGTTTAACGATCAGGTGATGGCCTACAACACCTACAAACAAAGTTTTCCTCAGGTGTTGTTGGCCGCCACATTTGGTCATGGTGCCGATGCCAGCTTGCTGGAGTTCGAAGATCGGGAGGCCATACAGACGGCACCGAACGTTTCGTTCTGATCGATGGATTTTTTCCACGCCCAGGATATGGCGCGCCGCAAAACGACGCGCATGGTGGGCCTGTTTATCCTCGCTGTTGTGAGCCTGATCGTCATGACCAATTTGCTGGTCATGGTGTTATTTGGCTTTATGTCCGACGGGCGTGCTGGAACGATCCTGCCACGGGTGGCCGCGCAGTTTGACTGGCGCACCTTTGCCAGCATTGGGGTCGCGGTAACTACGGTGATCGTCGGCGGCAGTGCTTATAAAATCCTGACCCTGAGTCGCGGTGGCTACGGCCTGGCTGAGTCCCTGGGTGGGCGCCTGATTTATCGCCACACGTCGGATTTGCACGAGCGCAAAGCCCTGAATGTGGTCGAGGAAATGGCCATCGCTTCGGGTACGCCCGTGCCACCGCTCTATGTGCTGGAAGGGGAACCGGGGATTAACGCTTTCGCGGCAGGTTTTACGCCCCGAGATGCGGTTATCGGTTTAACCCGTGGCGCCCTGACACACCTGACGCGGGACGAGTTACAGGGTGTGATCGGGCATGAATTCAGTCATATTCTGCATGGGGATATGCGGCTCAATATGCGCCTGATAGGCGTTTTACACGGCATCCTGCTGATTGGGCTGACTGGTTATTATCTGTTGCGCTCGGTGCGGCGGGGTTCGAGAAAGGGTTCTGGAGCGATCCTTGGTCTGGGTTTGGGATTGGTGGTCATTGGCTACGCGGGCACCTTTTTTGGAAATCTTATCAAAGCATCCATCAGTCGCCAGCGGGAATTTCTTGCCGACGCCGCGGCGGTGCAGTTTACTCGTAGTAAACAGGGGATTGCGGGGGCGTTAAAAAAAATTGGTGGTTATCCGTGGGGGTCGGCCCTCGCCACACCGCAGGCGCCGACCATGAGTCACGGATATTTTTGTCGCGGTGTAAACTCCCTGGCACTATCTCTGTTGGCGACTCATCCGCCGTTAGCCGTGCGTATCAAGCGGCTCGATCCGGGTTGGAACGGTGTTTTTGCATCCGTAACCGGGGAAGTCGACGACCGGGCCGAAGGGTTGCGGCAACACGCGGATAATGGTGCCTCCCAGGCGCACATTGCGCAAAAAATACCGGCCCATCAGGTTGCTGCCGATGTCCTGCTCGCCACTCAGCTCGTGGATAACGTGGGGCGCACCAGTGCGGAGCATCTCGATTACGCGCATGCTCTGGTGGCAAATATTCCAGAAAACATTCGCGAAACGGTGCACGAAAGCTACGGTGCGCAGGCCCTGATGTACTGTTTGCTGATGGATCGCGGGACCGCTATTCGCGCTAGCCAGCTACAGCGCCTCAGGGAGTCCGGTGGTAGCGGTACGGTTGAACTGGTGGAACATTTGCTGGGGTCGGTGATGGCTCTGGACATTACATATCGTTTACCGTTGATCGATATGGCTCTGCCCGCCCTGCGGCAATTATCCGCGCCTCAGTACCAGCAGTTTAAGGATAACCTGCTATTTTTGATGCGCGCCGACCAGCGCATAGACCTGTTTGAATGGTCTTTTCAGCACATACTTTTTCAGCATCTGAATGCAGTTTTTGGGCGGGCTCGCGTGAGTGCAGGCACATACGACTCGGTCGCCACGGTCAGTGGGTATACGGACGTAGTGATCAGTATGCTGGTATACGGCTGCGTGCACGACCGGGGGGAGATTGCCGCGACGCTGAATATCGCATCGCAAGCGCTGGGATTGGATAAAGTGAATTTGTTGCCGCGCTCGCAGATCAGCATAGATACCCTGAGTGTGGCCATGGATCATCTTGCGCGGCTGCGTCCGCTCCTGAAACCGCGGTTGTTGAAGGCCTGTATGGCGGTTGTCACTCGCGACCAGCAGTACTCCCCCAGGGAGATGGAATTGATGCGGGCCCTGGCCGACGCCCTCGACTGCCCACTGCCACCCTATCTGGGTGGGGTGGTGAATGGTCGGCCCTCCGACCGTTGCGTATAGCTTCCCGTGGTGGGTATTAACCTGTCGGGTTTTGTTAAGGATGGCACTGACATGAGCGTACTAGCGACGTGACTGATCGCGAACAATCCCGGGGCGAAGAAATCGCGAACAGCATCAGTCACGGCGCCGGACTGGTCGCGGCGCTAATTGGCGCGCCGTATCTTATCGCGCACGCATTACGCCAAGGCGACGTTGCGTTTGTCGTCGGAGCAGGTATCTTCGCCGCGACAATCATCATTCTCTATGGTTCCTCCGCCCTGTACCACGGATGGCCACCCGGCAAGGTCAAGCGTGTGATGCGGGTGGTAGAGCATTCCGCAATTTATCTGTTGATTGCCGGTACCTACACGCCGTTTACCCTGGGCGTACTGCGAGGTCCCTGGGGCTGGTGGTTGCTGGCGGCTATCTGGGCGCTGGCCGCCGGTGGGGTGGCACTGAAGATATTTGCCAGCATACGGCGTCCGGTGCTCTCCACCGGTATTTATCTGGTGATGGGCTGGCTTATCGTGGTCGCGGTCCGGCCGTTGCTGGATAATATGCCGTCCGAGGGTGTTGCCTGGTTGCTGGGTGGTGGATTATTTTACACGGCCGGGGTGGTGTTTTATCTGCTCGATTCGCGCCTGCGCTACGGCCATCTTATCTGGCACCTGTTTGTTCTGGCCGGCACCCTGTGCCATTATTTTGCCGTACTGTGGTATGCCGCATAGCAGTCGAAAGAAGGAAAGGAGTATCGCCGTCAGACTAAAATCAGGAGGCAAGCCATGCTGGAATTACGTCCGAGCTGTGAATGCTGCGATAAAGATCTGCCAGCGCAGTCAACCGAGGCGCGCATCTGTTCCTTCGAATGCACGTTCTGTGCGGAGTGTGCGCATATTAAACTTAAGGACATATGCCCTAACTGCGGTGGTGAGCTGGTCAGCCGTCCCCGTCGTCCCGCCAATCAACTGATAAAAAATCCCGCGTCGACGGGACGTGTTTATCACCCGGCTGGCTGTGGTGCGGCCGCGTAACACAGGCGACGCATTTAGCGCGAATTAACCACTCTGGCTGTTTCCAGTTGGCTGGCCAGGTACTCGTCGTAGGTGCCCTGAAAATCGATCAGCTGCTGATCCCTGATTTCCACGATGCGCGTAGCCAGAGAGGATACGAACTCCCGGTCGTGGCTGACAAAAATCAACGTACCCTCGTAGTTCTCCAGCGCAAGATTCAACGCTTCGATGGCTTCCATGTCGAGGTGGTTGGT
>JBFJMM010000168.1:0-5003 GCA_041633885.1 Porticoccaceae bacterium | reverse complement strand
GCCATCAGGATGAGTCCCACACCGTCCACGGGCTTTTTCTGAATTTCGCTTTCCGCGTGTTGCATGCTGCGCCAGATCACCCAGCCGCACACCAGGCCAATGGGAATGTTCATATAGAAAATCCACTGCCAGCCAACGGTATCGGTGAGAAATCCGCCGATAATTGGGCCCAGTACCGGTGCAATACCGGCGGTCAGGCTCCACAGGCCAATGGCAAAACCGTGCTGTTCGGGCGGATAAACCCGCAACAGTACAGTCTGCGACAGGGGTACGATCAAGCCACTGGACAATCCCTGCAGGGCGCGAAAAAACACCAGTAACTCAAAGTTGGTGCTTAAACCGCACAACCAGGAAGTCAGGGTAAATACACCGATTGACAGGACAAACGTTCTGATCTGGCCGTAGCGGGTACAGATCCAGCCGCTCAGGGGCAGCATGACCGCCAGACAAATTGCGTAGGAGGTAAGTATCCAGGTGCCCTGGGACGGCGTGGCGCCGAGGCTTCCCGCAATGGCAGGCAGGGACACCACCGCGATGGTGGTGTCGAGAATGTTCATAAAATTTGCTGTGGCGATAGCGATCGCCGTCAGCAACAGGGGCAATCGGGGGGTGGGACTCATTTTTTGGCAACTAATTGACCGGCAGCGAATTGTTTGGTGGCTACCTGGTCCGCTCGTTTGTCGCCCTGAGCCGTGGGCAGGTTGTCGTTAATAATGGTTTCGACCATTTCACGGGCACCCGCGCGCCAGTAGTTATAGACCGCGGATACGTCACTGCTGTGGGTGGCCGGTGTGGTACTCAGCCGTGGTCCGTCCTGGACGGAGGTATCAATTTTGACCCTCAACGACGTGCCGAGGGGTAGGGGATGGCCCAGTATTTGCTCGCCGGAGAAGACAATGCGCACCGGCACACGCTGCACTATTTTCAACCAGTTGCCAGTGGCATTTTGTGCGGGCAACAGGGCAAAAGCGGAACCGGTACCGGTACCGGTACCCAGTACTTTGCCGTGATAAACGACATCCTCCCCGTACAGGTCCGAGATGATTTCCACGGGCTGTCCCAGACGCAGGTTGTGCAGCTGGGTTTCCTTGAGGTTGGCCTCAACCCAGGTTTGGTCCAGCTGTACCAGCTGTAACAGGGGCTGCCCGGCTTTGATGGTGTCCCCGACGGACACCAGACTTTTGGCGACATGTCCAGACACCGGCGCTACGATTGTGCCCTTGTTTACTTCCGCAAAAATACCGCGTACCAACGCCGCTGCGCCCTCGACCCGCGGGTGCTTCGCAATGGCCATATGCCCGGCCTTAATGGTTGCCTCCGCGAGCATTTGCTGCGCGGTTTCCAGTGCCGCCTGAGCTTCGCGCTGACGCAGTACGGCGATATCCCGTTCTTCTTTGGACACCATACCCCTGGCAGCCAGTTTATTGCGGCGCTGGGCCTCGTTGCGGGCCAGCTCATAAGCCGCCTGGGCCTGTCTCACCTCCGCTTGTTGTCGCTGCACGCGCTGCTTGAGGGCAGCGACCTCTTGCACAGTGGTGGCCAGTTCGCTTTTTGCTCGAGCCAGCTTGTTTTGGGGCGTGCCTCCGTCCAGGCGTACCACCGGCTGGCCAGCGGCAACAAAATCACCCGCATCGGCCCCTACCCACATCACCATGTCATCCAGTTGCGAACTTACCGTGGTGATGCTGCCCGCAATATAGGCGTTGTCAGTGGAGACAGTTGTGCGGGAGTCCAGGTAGTGAACGACCAGATAGCTGATGACGCTGAGAGACACAATCAAAAGAGTCAAGGCTGACAGGCGACGCATAAGGAATTTCCAATAATGTGGCTGCTTAATACACTCCCGCAGGCGCGGTGGGGAAGCAGCAAGACGGAGACAGTGACAACAGACAATAATGTTGACATATCAACGATGATATATCAACTAGATATTTCGACTAGCTAATTTCGACTAACTAAAAGTGCGGTGAAAGGCCGCGGGAAGCGCATCCGTGTTTTGTGGTGTATATCGGGCAATAAAAACCCCGCCTGTGGCGGGGTTGGAACAACTGGTGATCAGTGGTGTGCGACCCTCAACGGGGGTGTCCGGTCGGCCCGCCCCCCGTTGACGACTTTCAGGCCACGTCCACAATTTGCTCCGCGGCGATCAGTTTGCCCTGGCCCGCTGCATTTTGGAAAGATTCAATTTGATTAAAATTCATGTACTTATATATCTCTTTTGCCATTGAATCGAGTTTTTGTGCATACTCCAGATATTCTTCCGGGCCGGGCAAACGGCCGAGTATGCCACCCACCGCAGCGAGTTCCGCGGAGGTGAGGTAGACATTGGCGCCGTCCCCCAGGCGGTTGGGAAAGTTGCGGGTTGAGGTCGACAGCACCGTGGCGTTGGCCGCTACCCGCGCCTGGTTACCCATACACAGGGAGCACCCCGGCATCTCTGTGCGGGCACCGGCGCGACCAAAGATATTGTAATAACCCTCTTCCATCAGCGTGTGTTCATCCATGCGGGTCGGCGGTACGATCCAGAAGCGCGCCTGCAGTGCACCTGGTTGAACCTGTTCCAGTAACTTCCCGGCCGCCCTGAAGTGGCCAATATTGGTCATACACGAACCGATAAATACTTCGTCGATCCTGTCCCCGGCAACCTCCGACAGCAGACGGGCATCGTCCGGGTCGTTGGGGGCACAGACTATCGGCTCGCGAATATCCGCCAGATCTATTTCGATAGTCGCGCTGTATTGGGCGTCGGCATCGGCCTCCATCAGGTGTGGCTCGGCAAGCCATTCCTCCATTTTGCGGGCACGCCGCTCCAGGGTGCGCACGTCGCCATAACCTTCTGCAATCATCCAGCGCAGCAGGGTAATGTTGGAGCGCAGGTAGTCGGCAACTGCGTCCTGATCCATCTTGATGGTGCAACCCGACGCGGAACGTTCCGCCGACGCATCTGATAATTCAAACGCCTGTTCCACGGTCAGACCCTGTAAACCTTCAATTTCCAGAATGCGGCCCGAGAAAATATTTTTCTTGCCCTTTTTCTCGACGGTCAATAACCCCTGTTTGATGGCGTAGTAGGGGATCGCGTGAACCAGGTCGCGCAGGGTGATACCGGGCTGCATCTTGCCCTTGAAGCGCACCAAAACAGACTCCGGCATGTCGAGCGGCATCACCCCGGTTGCGGCGGCAAACGCCACCAGTCCCGAACCTGCAGGGAAGGAGATACCCATCGGGAAGCGGGTGTGGGAGTCACCACCGGTGCCGACGGTGTCCGGTAACAGCATGCGATTCAACCAGCTGTGAATAATTCCGTCCCCCGGGCGCAGAGACACGCCACCGCGATTGCGGATAAAGTCCGGCAGGCTGTGCTGGGTTTCTATGTCCACGGGCTTCGGGTATGCCGCGGTGTGGCAAAAGGATTGCATCACCAGGTCGGCGGAAAAGCCCAGGCACGCCAGGTCCTGGAGTTCATCCCGGGTCATGGGACCGGTGGTGTCCTGGGAGCCAACGGTGGTCAACTGGGGCTCGCAGTAGGTACCCGGGCGAACACCTGCGACGCCGCAGGCGCGGCCCACCATTTTCTGGGCGAGAGTGTAGCCCTTGCCGGTATCGGCCGGTTGTTCCGGCGCGCGAAACAACGTCGATGGAGGCAGGCCAAGGTATTCCCGGGCGCGCTTGGTCAGGCCCCGGCCGATGATCAGGTTGATGCGCCCGCCGGCGCGCACTTCATCCAGGAGCACGCTGGATTTGAGGGTGTACTGCGATACAACGGCACCGCTGTCGTGATCCAGAATTTTGCCCTCGTACGGGAAAATGTCGATCACCTGTCCGTAGTTGATGTGATCAACCGGGGCTTCAAAAACGAGTGCACCGGAATCTTCCATAGTGTTAAAAAAGATCGGCGCGACCTTGCCGCCAATACAGATACCGCCCGCTTTCTTGTTGGGCACGCCGGGTATCTCGTCGCCCATGTACCACAACACTGAATTGGTGGCGGATTTGCGGGACGAACCGGTACCGACCACGTCGCCGACAAAAGCTACGGGATAACCTTTTTCGGCCAGCTCGGCGATTTGTTGTTCGGTATTGTGAATGCCGTCTCTGGGAATTTTGTACATCGCCTTGGCGTGCAGGGGAATATCCGGCCGCGACCAGGCGTCGGGCGCGGGGGACAGGTCATCCGTGTTGGTTTCGCCGGTAACCTTGAACACACTCGCGGTAATCTTTTGCGGCACGTCCGCGCGGCTCGTAAACCACTCTGCGTCGGCCCAGGACTGCATCACCGTTTTGGCGTTGGCGTTGCCCGCTTTGACTTTCTCGGCGACGTCGTGAAAGGCATCGAACATCAACAGCGTGTGTTTGAGCTGTTGCGCCGCGAGTTCACCGAGTTCGGCATCGTCGAGGGCGTTCACCAGGGTCGCGATATTGTAGCCGCCCAACATCATGCCGAGCAGTTCGATGGCCGTGCGCCGATCAATTAGCGGGGAATTGGTTGCGCCGCTAACGATAGCCGACAGAAAACCCGCCTTCACATAGGCCGCGGCGTCGACGCCGGGTGGCACCCGATGAGTAATCAGGTCGAGGAGTAATGCCTCTTCCCCGCGGGGTGGATTTTTGAGCAGGGCGACAAGTTCATTGGTCCATTCGGCATTCAGGGGCTTGGGTGGTACGCCGATGGCAGCGCGTTCCTCGACATGGAGGCGGTAGGCTTCGAGCACGGTTGAGTTCCTCGTGTTAATGACGTTACCCGTCGCGGTGGTCGCCGCGACTGGGGCTATCGATGACGTCCATCGATGGGGGGCCGGCAAGCCCGGGCGGGTAATTTTACAGGAAACGGATCAGTGGTGTAACGGTCTGGTTATCGCGGTGGCGACAACTTCCCGTCTTCGGCTTTGCATCAGTTCACGGCGATGTGTACAGTGCCTAACCATGATTAGCACCATCAAGACTCCCTGTGTTGGCATTTGTTCCACCGGTATCGGCGATACCGTATGCCGGGGTTGTAAGCG
>JBFJMM010000167.1:0-5008 GCA_041633885.1 Porticoccaceae bacterium | reverse complement strand
GACAACCTGCGCCACCGCACCCATGAGCAGCGACGTTCTATTTCGCCTCAGGGCGACCCTGGCCCTGCCGCCATCGCTAACGAAAGATGCACTGCGCGACCGTCTTGAAGGACTGTCCGATGACTTGGTCGTAGAGATCGACGCACAGACGTTTGAAGACTGAGTTCTCCGAGTGGGTCACTAACCTCCTCCGCGCGCGGGCTGGTAATGAAAGCCCGCGGCAATTGTCGTCCGGCGGTCCCTGTGCCACTTGCACTGCTCAACCCACCAGCCCTTTCAGCAGCACGCCAACCCCGTAGGCCATGCTCGCCGCGACGCCGCCAATGGCCACGGTTTCAATGCCTGAAATCTGCCAGCTCTGATTGACGAAGCGCGCCTTGAGGGCACCGATCCAGAAAAATGCGATACCAGTTAATCCACAACTTACCGCAAAGGTTGCCGGTACCACGCCGGGTACAATCCAGTTTGATAAATAGGGCAGTAACGGAATCAATCCCACCAGTGCGAAGGCCACGAACGTCGCCACGCCCGCTTTGGTGGCGTCGTGATCCTGCAACGACATGCCGTGCTCTTCGAGCAGCATGGTGTCCACCCAGCGCTCGTTGTCCGCGGTAATCACCTCCACCACCTGGGTCAGTAGTTCACCCTCAAAGCCTTTACCGGCGTATATCTGCCGCACCTCCTCGCGCTCGCCTTCGGGCCATTTGTGGATTTCGTCCATCTCCCGCTCTCGAGTTTTGGCGCGATACTGATTCTCCGCCCGGGTACCGAGATAATTGCTGACCGCCATACTGAACCCGTCCGCCAGCAGGTTGGCAAAGCCCAGAATAATAATCACCCCGGCGGGTAACCCAGCACCGGCGACACCGGCCACCACCGCAAAGGTCGTCACCGCGCCGTCCACCGCGCCATAGACGAAATCCTTGAGATAGACCGAACTCGGCCCCTCCTCCAGCCGCGCCGCAATTCTGTCGGTGGTGTGGCTGGCTTTATAGGCCTCGCGGCTCAGGTGGCGTGTGTGATTACTCATGGATCTACTTCTCCTGCCCGGCAATACACTCATTTTACCCCAATGTTGCGGGGACAATATTTGATATCGGTCAGGGTACCCGCTGCTCGATCACCAGCTCGTACGGTCTGTCCGTGGGTCGCGGATCGACGGGGCCTAATCTGCCTTCAATATCTCCGGATTCCGGCTGGGGGGTCCCGCCGATTGCGACCCGGGCCACCAATTCCAGTCCCGCCACCGAGGACATCGGGCGCTGCGGGCTTAACGCCAGGTTGTCGTCCAGGATTACTTCCGCGGGCAAATCCCCCACCACCAAACGCTGCGCAACCAGCGGCATGGCCATACCCTGCCATTCGCGGGCATACACAAAGACCGGCGTGGCGGGATCGAGCGGCTGACCATGGTCGGCGAGCGCCCCGGCGCCCAGGGACACCCGCACGGCAAGGCGTAACACATCCGCAGGCTCACCGAGCAAGGTCTGCGCCTGGGAGATACTGGCGCGCAATAACCGCAAATCCTGGGACATGGGATCGGCACCGTCGAGTGCCATCTGCCAGTGGTTAATGGCACTGCGGTAGTCCTGCTGATTGTAGGCATCGATACCCAACAAACTGTGTGCACTGCTGTTGCGCGGATCCAGCGCCAGCGCCCGGTCGACGAGCGCCGCAACATCCCCGTCGATTTTATAGTGGGCGGCGACAAATTTGGCTTCGGCATACTCCATCATCAGCGCCACATCCTCGGGCACGATGGCCAACGCCCGCTCAAAGGCCGCCAGGGCTTGCGGGTGCCGTTGTCCGGCCTGTTCCAGGCGCGCCAGCAACACCCAGTGGTGCAGATGTTGCGGCCGCTGTTTAAGCCGGGCAATCAATTTTTCCCGTAACGGACCGGTTGCTCCCGGCTCCGTTGTTTGCAGCAATGCGGCGATTTCCAGGTCCGGACCGGCGCCCCGATGCTCATAAAGTAACACGGCGCCGCTCACCAGTATGGCGGCCACCACCAGCACCAGCCAACCACCCCCCGCCCGTCCCTCTGCGCCCGATTGTTGCGGATTATCCGCGAGTAATTTGCGCTGGGCTTCAAGGATCAGATCCTGAATCTGGGAATCATCGATTTCGCCCCGCTCCCGCTGGCGCTGTAACTCCGCCAGATAATCCTGGTACAACTCGACGTTCTGTTCACCGAAGGTGGCACCCGAACCGTTGTTAGGGATGCGCCACAACCCGGCCGCAAAAAAAGCGAGGGCCATAACGACGAAAAGCGCCACCCACATCCACAACATCAGGTCTCTCCACGAGACGAGGTAGTCTCCTCGTCAGCCGGGGAACTATGGGCTTGCGACGGCGCCAACAGCTGTTGCAGTTGCGCCTTATCCTGAGTATCGAGCACCACCTCCTCGACACGCACAGCCTGTCTCTGACGGCGCACCACAAGGAAAAACAGCAGCGCGCCCATCGCCAGCAAAAAACCCGGTGCCAGCCACAACAGATAGGTGCTGTCCTGTAAACGGGGCCGATACAGTATGTAGTCGCCGTAGCGGGCCACCAGATAATCTTCTATCTGCACGTCGGAGCGACCCTCTTCCAGCATGGAACGGATCTGGCGACGCAAATCAGCCGAAATGGGGGAATCGGAATCGGCCAGATTCTGGTTTTGACATTTGGGACAGCGCAGCTCGGCGATCAAATGCTGATAGCGAGCGTGCAGATCAGCATTTGATAACGGCTCCGCATCCACCGCCGCCAGTGCGACCATCGGCAGCACCCACCAGCAAACACCGAAAAATAAAATGATTCGCACTACAAGTTATCCCTGGCTAACGCCATAAATAAAACACCATAAATAAATTGACCCCCTCACCCATCTGCGTACAATACGCGCACCTCGAAGGGTATTCAGCGGACCGGTAGTTCAGCTGGTTAGAATGCCGGCCTGTCACGCCGGAGGTCGCGGGTTCGAGTCCCGTCCGGTCCGCCAACTTCGACAACCTCACCGCCCCCATCTATAACTGCCCGACCAAACCGAGGTTATCGCAACAAGCGCTGGTACACAGGCTCTATGTCCCGCGCCCACACCCGTTCATCAATCACGCCAACAAACTTGAAGCGAATAATTCCAGTGCGGTCAATCACGTAAGTCTCTGGCGCGCCAAAGACACCCAGATCGATCCCCAGGGTGCCGTCAGCGTCGACAATATTGTGCCGATAGGGATCACCCTGTTCGGCCAACCAGGCCAGCGCCGCGGCGTTATCGTCCTTGTAATTCAAACCGATAATGACCACACCATCATCCGCCAACCGTTGCAGAAAAGGGTGCTCCACACGACAGGCATAACACCAGGTCGCCCACACATTGAGCAACGTGGCCTGTTCTTTAAACAGACTCTCGTTCAACACCACCTCGGGATTATCGAGACTGGGCAGGGAGAAGGTCGGCACCGGACGGTTCACCAGCGCGGAAGGCATGGCATTCGGATCGCGCCCCAGGGCCCAGTACAGCACCGCCGCCAGAACCACGAAAATAAGCAACGGCACAAAAAGCTTGACGCGCTCCATTAACGATCCATCCCGGCCACGGCGGATGCACGAGCTGTCAGCGACCCGGCTGTTCCTTGCCGGGACTGACGCCTGGCGCGATAACGTTTATCCAGTGTCGCCAACAGGCCGCCACAGGCCATGCACAGCGCACCCAGCCAGATCCAGCGCACCAGCGGTTTCACGTACACTCTGACCGACCAGCCCTGATCGCCCAATGACTCCCCCAGCGCGACATACAGATCGCGCCACAAACCCCCGTCGATATCCGCCTCCGTCATCACCTGGCCACCGGCAAAATAGCGCCGCTTTTGCGGCTGCAGCTCTGCCACCAGTGTTCCGCCGCGGGTAACCCTTAACGTGCCGGTCTGCGCGTGATAATTGGGTCCGGCGGTAGTGGTAACCCCCTGAAAAACAAAATCATAGCCTCCGACTGTCACCCCTTCCCCCGGCGCCATGCGCACGTCCCGTTGATCGCTGTACAGGCTGCTGATGCCGACACCCATCACCGCTATGGCAATGCCCAGATGGGCCAACACCATGCCGTAATAACTGCCGCGCAGACGGCGTAAACCGTGCACTCGACCCGCACCGGAATCCGCTTTGCGCCACAGGTCGCGGCCCGTTACCAGCACCACCCAACTGGCGAGCGTCAGCGTCAGCAACGTGGCAAAGCGCATGGTTCCGTCACTCAACAGCCCATCTATCAGTAGTGCTCCCACCACACCCGCAAACAGCGCCGCGCCCGCCATCATCAGCATGTCGGCGCGCAGCGCCCGCGCATCATTACGTTTCCAGTTCAGTATCGAACCGACCGCCATAAACAAGGCCAACAGTGCCGCGAGGGGAATGAAGAACAGATTAAAATAGGGCGGCCCCACCGAGACCTTGCCCCAACCCGCGAAGTCGGCCACCAGTGGGTACAGCGTACCCAGCAAAATAGTCGCCATGGTCACGATCAACAGCACATTGTTAATCAACAGAAACGCTTCGCGGGACAGCCAGGTGAACGTCGCGGTGGCGCGCACACTGGGGCCACGCAGGGCATACAACAACAACGATCCCCCCACCACCACAGCGAGAAACAGCAAAATAAATACGCCTCGTGTCGGGTCCGAGGCAAAGGCATGCACCGACGTCAGCACCCCCGAGCGCACCAGGAATGTGCCCAGCAAGCTCAGGGAAAACGCCAGAATGGCCAGCAACAGTGTCCAGCTGCGAAACGCACCTCTTTTTTCGGTCACCGCCAGGCTGTGGATCAACGCGGTACCCACCAGCCAGGGCATAAACGACGCGTTTTCCACCGGATCCCAGAACCACCAACCGCCCCACCCCAGTTCGTAGTAGGCCCACCAGCTGCCAAGGGCGATGCCAAGGGTCAAAAATGACCAGGCAATAATGGTCCAGGGACGGGTCCAGCGCGCCCAGGCGGTATCCATGCGCCCACTCAGTAACGCGGCAATGG
>JBFJMM010000166.1:0-5096 GCA_041633885.1 Porticoccaceae bacterium | reverse complement strand
GCCCGGAAAAACATCAGGGCATTAAGCAGATATAGCAAACCACCGACCAACATAAACGCTTCGGGGAAATGCGCGAAGCGCATCGCTGGAGGGATGATACCCACGGCCGCAAAATATTCAGCGGCACCGACCCCAACCAGAGCGGTCGCCACTAAAACTCGAAACACATACCCCACCGTTATTCCTCTCACCAGGATTATTCCTCCATAACAATTCGGACCTGAAAGCCTGAACCAACGGCACACACCACCAGATTAGTCATCGGACAACGATCGATGCCCGTCAGCAACGGCGACCTGTTTTCCAGCTGCAACTATATACTTTAACGCCCGCCAGGCGCGCTGGCCATTTACGGGAGAATATACTTCCAGTAAGATCGGTCGTTCCAATATAACAATAGCCAGGAGGAATATCGTGGAAGCAATGAACCCAGCACTCGTCGCGCTAGCCGGTTTTGCCGGATGGACGGTTTTACTGACCTTCGGACTGGTCAACGTACGACTCGCCAATGCCTTTGGCGGGGCTAAAATACCCCTTAACCAGTTCAACCCTGCGGGGGATGATATACCTGGTTTTGGCCAGCGTTATACCCGCGCCCACCTGAACTGCCTGGAATCGCTGCCGATTTTTGCGGCCCTGGTGATTGCGGCGGGCCTGTCCAACCAGTTGAGCATTATGGAAGGGACGGCGATGTATGTTCTTTTTTCCCGTATCGGTCAGTCGGTTGTGCACATGATTTCCACCAGCGTGCCGATGGTAATGGTGCGCGCCACGCTGTTTACGGTTCAGGTGGTGCTGATGTTGTACTACTCCTACCAGTTACTTTTTTAAGCAATCTTCCAAAGCGATAGCGATACATGATATACCCCGGGGCAGCGCTGCCCCGGGGGCGTTTACTGCCTCCAGATTTCGCGCTACCTGTCACGCCGTAAAACACGCTCCGGTCCGTCGACCACGCGCCATTGCGCTACAATCGGGCCATCGCCAGCTACTTCGGGGGTTAGTTATGACAGCCGTATGGACTGATCTGATGGGTCTGAAATTTTGCCAAACCTTCTATCAGGTGGGCGATTATCGCGTGCGAGTCCTCGAGGCCGGTCAGGGCGAACCACTGATTTTTCTGCACGGTACCGGCGGCCACGCGGAAGCCTATACCCGCAACCTCGCCGCCCATGCGGAACATTTTCGGGTACTGGCCGTTGATATGCTGGGGCACGGCTACAGCGATCGCCCGGATATCGACTACCACATCGACCTGTGGTCGGATCACCTGATTGCACTGCTCGATGTGATCGGCGCACCCCGGGCGTTGCTGTCCGGAGAGTCCCTGGGGGCCATGGTGGCGGCGTGGACGGCTATTCGCTATCCGGCGCGGGTCAGAAAACTGGTGATGAATACTGGCATTCTCGCCGCACCCAATGCCCACGGCCGCGCGGAACTCAAAGATGCGCTGGAGCGCTCCCGCAAGGCGGCCGGCCACCTGAGCAAAGAAGCCGTGCGGGCCAGAATGGCGTGGTTGATGGCGAAGCCAGAAAAAACCCTGACCGACGAATTAGTGGATATCCGCTACTGTATCTACGCCCAGCCCGGCATGCTGCCGATCATGGGTAAAATCGCCAATACCGTGCTGGGCGGCATTGGCGACGACGCCTGGTGCGAACGTTGGGTAAACCCGGTGGCGATGCAGAATATTCAATGTCCAACCCTGGTGCTCTGGACTCGCCACAATCCAGGGCAGCCCGTGGAGCTGGCCCGGGAAGCGATGCAACATATTCCCGATGCGCGCCTGGTGGTACTCGAACACAGCGCCCACTGGCCGCAATGGGAAGAACCGGACACGTTTAACCGGGCCCACCTGGAATTTTTACTGACGGACTAGGCCAGAATCGCCCAGCGCGCCATACGCTCCGGGTCGGAGCCCTTACCTCCCGTCTACACGCCGCTTGTTTTGCATCAAATGCCGGTTGTGGTTAATCTGGAAAAATTCCCCGTGACACCAACCGTCGCGGGCTGCGAAGTTCGCGCCCGCGCGGCCAACTCACCTCAGCTGGAACGTTCCATCTGGAACGTCGTGTGGCCAGGTTGAAAAAAGTATTAGCCGCAATTCTCATTCTGAGCCTGGCGGGGCTTGGGTACTGGCGCCTGGCCGCCACCGAACCTGTCGCCGTACGCCTGACCACGGTGGAACGAGGGCCGGTGGAAGCAACGGTAGCCAACACCCGTGCCGGTACCGTCACAGCCTGTCAGCGTTCACGTCTGTCCCTGCCCACGGGTGGCCAGGTGGCGCAGCTCCTGGTAGACGAAGGCGATCGGGTGCAGCAGGGGCAATTGCTGCTGGAGCTGTGGAACGAAGATCAGCAGGCGCGGGTGAGCGAAGCCCGGACCAAACTGACGGTCAGTGAAGCGGCCGCCCGGGAAGCCTGCTACGACGCCGCGTTGGCGCAACGGGAACTCAAACGGGTGCAGGGTCTCGCCGCCCGCAAACTGGTGGCGGAGGATCGTGCGGACAGCGCGCAAACCCGCGCCAGCATAACCGACGCCGCCTGCCAAAAGGCCAGGGCGGGGGTGGATGTCGCCGAGGCGTTTGTGGATCTGCAGCAATCGCTGTATGCGAAGACCCGGTTAACAGCACCTTTTGCCGGCATTGTCGCGGAAGTAAACGGGGAGGTGGGGGAGTACATCACGCCTTCCCCACCCGGCATACCGACACCCCCCGCTATCGATCTGATCGGTGATAACTGCCTGTACGTCGCCGCGCCCATCGACGAAGTCGACGCCGGCGCCATCGCCCTCGGTATACCGGTACGCATTTCTCTCGATGCGTTTCGCGGCAGAAGTTTTGCGGGTCGGGTGAGCCGTATCGCCCCCTATGTGCAGGAACTGGAAAAGCAGGCGCGCACCGTGGATATCGACGCGACCTTCGATGCATTGCCCGCGGATGTCCACTTACTGGTTGGCTACAGCGCCGACCTCGAAGTGATACTCGAACACCGTGACGATGTACTGAGAATTCCTACCGAAGCGATCTCCGACGGCAATCGGGTGCTGCTGTTTAACCCGTGGGACAAGACACTCGAAACGCGCACATTTACCCCGGGGATCAGCAACTGGACGTACACCGAGGTGGTCTCCGGCCTCGCCGAGGGCGACCGGATTCTGCTGTCCCTCGACACCCCCGGCGCAATTCCCGGCGCTACAGTTGCGGCACAGGAAGCGGCTACGACGCCCGCGCCATGATTGAACTGCGCCAGTTATGCCGCACCTTTTTCGCCGGCGACCAGGCGGTTCACGCCCTCGATCACATCGACCTGACGATCGCCCGCGGCGAATACCTGTCGGTGATGGGCCCTTCCGGTTCGGGCAAATCAACCCTGCTCAACATCCTCGGTCTACTGGACAATCCGAACGCCGGCACCTACCGTCTTGGCGATGTCAGCACCACGCTCCTCAACGAAGAACAGCGCGCCGCGTTGCGCCGCCAACAGATTGGCTTTGTGTTTCAGAGCTATCACCTGATCCCGCGGCTGAGCGCCTGGGAAAACATTGAGCTGCCACTGATGCTGGCCGGGGAGTCCCCACCCGCACGGCACCGCAAGGTGGATGCGGTGGTCCAGCGCCTGGGGCTTGGCGAGCGGGCGGCCCACGTGCCCAATCAATTGTCGGGGGGGCAGCGACAGCGGGTCGCCATTGGCCGCGCGATCATTATGAAACCGCAACTGATTCTCGCCGACGAACCCACCGGCAACCTGGATTCCGTTTCCGGCGGAGAGGTGATCGCATTGCTTGAGGAGCTAAACTCCGAAGGAATTACCCTGCTGGTTGTGTCCCACGACGAGGCGATTGGCGCCCGCGCCCGGAGGCGTGTGAAAATGCTTGATGGGCGGGTGCATTCAGATTCGAAACCACCGCAACCGGACCCCGGGAGCGACTTGCCCGGACAACCGGCGGAGCGCGGAGCCCATGCGCGCCCCTGATCTACTGCGCTTCAACGTCCAGGTTATTCGCCGCCAACCCGTGCGCTCGGCACTGTTGCTGGTGGCCATTGCCATTGGCGTTATTGCCGTCAACCTGCTGACCGGTCTGGGGGAAGGGGGCAAGCGCTACGTGCTCGGGGAATTCGACTTGCTGGGCAAGAATGTGCTGATTGTCCTGCCCGGAAAGAAAGAAACCACTGGTGGCATGCCACCGGTTACCGGAGAAACACCCAGAGACCTTACCCTGCAAGACGCTGCCGTCCTGCAGCGCCTGCCCTTCGTCAACGATGTCGCGCCCCTGATTGCCGGCAATGCGCAAATATCTCGCGGCGCCGTCAACCGCGAGGCGCTAACGGTTGGCACCAACCTCGCTTTTTTTCGCATTCGACAGTTGCTGGTTGCCAGTGGTAACGCGCTGCCCGCTATGCCTCTCGATCGGGCCGAAGCAGTATGCATCCTCGGCCCGACGCTGCGTCGCGAACTGTTCGGGGCGCAACCCGCGCTGGGGGAATGGGTGCGCGCCGGGGAGCGGCGCTTTCGCGTGATCGGCATTTTGCGACAGGAGGGCCAGGGCCTTGGGTTCAACATGAACGAGGTGATGATTATTCCAGTTGCCAGCGCCCAGGCCCTGTTTAATCAACACGGACTGTTTCGAGTATTTGTCGAATTGCGTTCCCTCGACAACCTCGCCCACAGCCGCACCACGGTGATCAACCTGATGCGGGAACGACACGGTGGCGAAGAGGATGTCACACTGGTGACCCAGGATTCTCTGATGTCGGCCTTCACCGGGGTGCTCAATGTGATGACACTGGCGGTCACCGGGATCGCCGCCATCAGCATGTTGGTGGCGGGCATTCTGATTATGAATGTAACCCTGATAACCGTCAGCCAACGCACCGAGGAAATCGGGCTGCTCAAGGCGCTGGGCACCCCCGCCTCCACCGTACGTCTGATTTTTCTCGCCGAAGCCGGGATGATGGCGTCCTGCGGCGCAGTCCTCGGCCTGCTGATCAGCCATGTGCTGTTGTTCGTTGCCCGGGCGCTGTATCCCGCCATTGCCTTCACCACACCGGCCTGGGCACAGATTGGTTCACTGCTGCTGGCGCTGCTGACGGCGCT
>JBFJMM010000165.1:0-5106 GCA_041633885.1 Porticoccaceae bacterium | reverse complement strand
CTGCCAAGCACGAGGTTGCGCTCAGTGGCCGTTTGGGGAGCAAGGCGGTCGGGCAACTGGTTGAGGATCAGGGTGTTAATCACCTGCCCGTCGCCGACCAACCATATTCCGAGCAGTAAAGTAGCGGGCACCGCGCACCACAGAGCCGCGCGCATCCCGTAGTAGAAGGGGAGCGAATGCAGCGCCCGAATACCCCCCAGGGGTCGCGCCTGGGTCAGTGCACGACTGCGCCCCAGCACGTACGCCACCGCGGTGACGGCAACTAAGATCAACAGAAGGTTGCTGGCCTGCATAGCCCTTTACCTGCATTTACCGTAAACAGATGGCAGTATACCGACAAAAAATCGCCCGGCGAACGCCGGGCGAAAATGCTTCCTGGAAGGGGAGGGTGTAAAGGATACCAGGAATCCCGCGGTCCGATTATTGCCGCTGTCTAGTTCAGCCCTTCACCACGCAGGGTTTTAAGCGCCTTTACGTCGGCTGCGATCTGGTTGCGCTTGGCTTTTGGCATGGGAATCATGCCTTTCTCAGCAAGATAACCATCCTCGCCCCAGGCTTTTTCGCTGGTGAACTCTGCCAGGAAGGTGTCTATGCGCGGCACGACGCCGATATGCGCTTTCTTGACGTAGAAGAACAACGGACGCGACACCGGATAGGATTTGTTCGCGATGGAGTCAAACTCCGGCGCCACCCCTTCAATAATTGAGCCCTGAACCTTATCGCTGTTCTGGTCGAGAAAGCTGAAGCCAAACACACCAAACGCGTTGGGGTTAGCGTTCAACTTTTGCACAATCAGGTTGTCGTTTTCACCCGCTTCAATAAACCGGCCATCTTCCCGCACGCTGTGGCAAACGGCCTTGTATTTGTCTTCGTCGCTCGCTTTCAGGGCCTTGATGGACGGGATCTGCGCGCAGCCGCCTTCCAGCGCAAGCTCGGCAAACGCGTCCCGCGTGCCGGATGTGGGCGGCGGACCCAGCACTTCGATTTTAACGTCCGGCAGGGCGGCGTTCACCTGCTTCCAGGTCTGGTACGGATTGGCGATAAGCCGCTCGGAGTCCCCATCCGGAACCTGCTTGGCGAGAGCCAGAAAAATATCCTTGCGCGACAGGTCCAATTGGGCTGTTTTCACCGAGTTGGCCAGCACGATCCCATCAAACCCAATTTGTACCTCGACAATGTCTTTCACGCCATGATTCTGGCAGTCGTCAAATTCGGATTTCTTCATCTGCCGCGACGCGTTGGTAATGTCCGCATAACTGGTTCCAACCCCGGCGCAAAACAGCTTCATGCCACCGCCGGTTCCGGTGGATTCTATTTTTGGCGTGGCCGCGCCGGTAACCTTGCCAAAACGCTCGGCAACTACCGCGGAAAACGGGTACACCGTCGAGGAGCCGACCACTGAGATGTAATCGCGGCCTGCTCCCAGAACGGGCGCGCTGGCCAACAGTAGCGCTGCACTCACACTCATCGCGCTCAATATCGTTTTGCCCATGGTGATCTTGCTCATCAGTATCTCCTGCTCGTGAATAGGTCGGTTCTAAATTGATCGAAAGCAGCCTATAAAACCGACGTGACAAGAATATGTACAAATTATGACAGCACTGTGACAGTCACTGCTGCAGTTTTCGACCCGTACCCGATATACTGTGCTTATCCGACAACCAAAAAGAACTCTGCACTGTGCCTTCCCGTGTTCCGTATTTTTAACGCCATCGCTACCTGCATCGATCGATTCACGCATTACAGTGGTCGCATCGTCGCATGGCTGACCCTCGCCGTCATGGGCCTGACCTGTTCCGTCGTGGTCATGCGCTACTATTTACAAACCGGGTCAATCGCTCTCCAGGAGTCGGTGAATTACCTGCACGCTTCGGTGTTTATGCTGGCCATTGCCTACACATTACAGCGCGGAGGCCACGTGCGCGTCGATATTTTCTACCGCAATCTGTCCCGTACCGGACAGGCCTGGATCGACACCCTTGGCGGCCTGTTGTTTTTACTGCCGCTGTGCGGGGTGATGTTGTGGCTGAACTGGGATTACGTGGTCAACAGTTGGACTGTCAAAGAGGTCTCGAGTGAGTCGAGCGGCCTGCCCTGGGTTTATTTGCTAAAAACCCTGATGCTGATTATGCCGGTGACACTGCTGTTACAGGGTATTGCGGAAACCATTAAAAATATTTCGATTATCGTCGCCAACTCCACCGCCGATAACAGCCCGACGGACACCCGGGGCTGAGTATGGAATACCTGCCTCTGTTGATGTTTGTCGCTATTTGCCTGGTGCTGTTGTTGGGCTATCCCGTCGCCTTTTCCCTGGCCGGAACCTCCCTGGCATTTGCGTTAATTGGCCTTGCAACCGGCCATTTTGACGCCGCATTTCTGCACGCCCTGCCCAATCGCATCTACGGGACAATGGGTAACAACTCGCTGGTCGCCGTGCCACTTTTCGTGCTGATGGGGGTGATGCTCGAGAAGTCCAGGATTGCGGAAGATCTGTTACAAAGCATGTCGCGAGCATTTGGTAACGTGCGGGGCGGTTTGGGACTCTCGGTGGTCGCAGTGGGCATGCTACTCGCGGCCAGCACCGGCATCGTGGGCGCCACGGTGGTCACCATGGGACTGATGTCCCTGCCATCGATGCTGAAGCAGGGCTACAGCCCGGCACTTGCTACCGGCACTATTTGCGCGACGGGCACGCTGGGACAGATTATTCCCCCATCGATTGCCCTGGTGTTGCTGGGCGATATTCTGTCCAGCGCCTATTCCCAGGCGCAACTCAATTTGGGTATTTTCACCCCCAAAACGGTGTCCATCGGCGACTTGTTTCTCGGCGCCATTATTCCCGGACTGGTGCTGGTGCTGTTGTACTGCGGCTACCTGGTGCTTTACACCCGCTGGAAACCCGATGCAGCGCCCTTGGCCGAGGACGGCCATCAGGCCATCGCCGTGGGTGAGGTGGTGCGCTCACTGGTGCCGCCGATGGTGCTTATCCTTGCGGTACTGGGGTCGATTCTCGCGGGCATCGCCACCCCGACCGAAGCCGCCGGGGTCGGCGCCATGGGGGCCACTCTGCTGGCGTTACTGCGCAATCAATTGACGCTGGCGCGCCTCCGGGAGGTGGTATTGTCCACCACCGAAGTCTCGGCAATGGTCTTTATGATCCTGATCGGCGCGGCGGTTTTCTCCCTGGTTTTTCGCGGCTTCGGTGGGGAGGAGATGGTGGAATCCCTGTTTAGACAACTCCCCGGCGGCGCGTTTGGCGCCACGCTGGTGGTGATGCTGGTTATTTTTTTGCTGGGGTTTATTCTCGATTTTATCGAAATTACTTTCGTAGTCGTGCCGATTGTCGGCCCCGTACTGCTGACGCTGGGCGTCGACCCGATCTGGCTGGGGGTGATGATCGCCCTCAACCTGCAGACCTCCTTCCTGACGCCACCGTTCGGTTTTGCCCTCTTCTATTTGCGCGGCGTCGCTCCTCCCGGGGTGCTCACCAGCGATATCTACCGCGGCGTGGCGCCCTTTGTAGCCCTGCAGTTGCTGTTGCTGGGGATGCTCGCGCTGTGGCCTCAACTCGCCACCTGGCTACCCTATACCCTGATGCGCTAACCGCAGCTCACCGGCTGGTGCGGGGCAGGAGCAGCCCTGGTGATGTCAGGGCTTGCCCCCATGGGACGAAAAAAACGGGCTGTCTGGAAGACTTCACCAGCCTCTACCAGCTTAATCTCCCATACTGCTGTACACCACTTTTACCCAGATATCCGGCGCCAGAAAACCACCGCCCCACTCGGGGTCAAATGCGGCCGTTGGTTTCGCCGCAATAATTTCCGTTTCCGTTTTACCGGCGTCGATCAGGGTCTGGATGGCGGCTCTCACCGTTGCCAGCATGTCTCGATACGCCTGCAGGGCGGCCTTGTCCGCCAACGGGCCATGTCCGGGCATGATTTTCGTGTTGCTATCGGACCGGCTGAGAATCGTATCCGCCGCGGCAATCATGCCATCAATACTGCCCCCCGAGTCGCTATCTATAAACGGGTAAATTCCGTTAAAAAACGTATCCCCCGCATGGATAACATTGGCCTCCTTAAAATGCACGAACGCGTCGCCATCGGTGTGCGCGTTGGCCACATGCACCAGCTCGACGGTGTCGCCATTGAGGTGGAATGTCATGCCCTGCTGAAACGTAATCACCGGCAACGCCGCCACCGGTGATGGCGGTTTGTGCATATTGAACAAGGCAATGGTTTTCTCGGACGCCAGCGCCACGCGCACATTTTCGTGGGCGACGATAACGGAACCGGCCGTCCCAAAATTTTCATTGCCCCCGGTATGATCGCCATGCCAGTGGGTGTTGACCAGATACATCGGCATGTCGCCAGACAGTTCCTTAACCGCAGCAATGATTTTTTGCGATAGTGGCGCGTACTGGCCATCAATCAAAAATGTGCCGTCTGCACCGACGGATGCACCAATGTTGCCGCCCTCGCCAACCAACATATACAGCGTATCACTAACGCTGGTCGGCTCGATTGCCACGCTGGCCCAGTGGTCATTGGCCCACAACCCGTGGGACAGTGCGAGCAGATAAATTCCAGTCAGGCAGCTCTTTGCCGTTTTCATAACAAATCCTCCAGTCCTGTTTTTCCACGCCCCGCACACTAATTCTCGGTCAGCCAACGGCGCAACCTGCACGCGCGTTTTATCGCAAACCCCGCGAGTCCGGCGTGGTTGAATCAACAAGCTTAGCGCAAGGGGCCGCTACTGGGAAATCCATGTGCTTGCACGGCAACAAATTCTGTTGATCCCTCGTCACTGATTACCGCAACCGATATAATTGCACGGTGCACGCGGCTGTCTTGTTATGAGTGGCTGACCGGACGCGACTGATCGCAACGAGTAACGAGGAAGAATGGTGACAACGACAGCTCCCGATATTGGCACTTTTCAGGGATTGATTTTGGCGCTGCAACAATTCTGGGCAAATCGCGGCTGCGTGATTTTGCAGCCGCTGGACATGGAAGTCGGCGCGGGCACATTTCATCCGGCTACATTTTTGCGCGCCATTGGCCCCGAGACCTGGAATGCCGCCTATGTGCAACCCTGCCGACG
>JBFJMM010000164.1:0-5154 GCA_041633885.1 Porticoccaceae bacterium | reverse complement strand
GACCAAAGCAGTCATTAGCGATCAGGACAGTCCGAGACGCACAAAAAAGGCGCTCTAACTACGAGCGCCCTCTGCCCTGCCACCTTCAGACTACAGCAGTGGCGCGATCACCAGGCTGACAATCGCCATCACGTTAATCAAAATATTCATGGAGGGGCCGGAGGTGTCCTTGAACGGATCCCCCACCGTATCCCCTACCACCACCGCGGCGTGTGTTGGGGATCCCTTGCCCCCCAGGTTGCCCTTTTCGACATATTTCTTGGCGTTGTCCCAGGCGCCCCCCGCGTTAGCCATCATCAGCGCCATCAGTACGCAGCCGAGTAATGCGCCCGCCAACATACCGCCCAGGGTCTCGGCCCCGAGTAAAAAGCCCACCAGTGGCGGCGCGCCCACCGCGATCACCCCGGGCAGGATCATTTTGCGCAGTGCCGCGGTTGTTGCGATATCCACACATTTGGCGGTGTCCGGATCGGCCGTGCCCTCCAGCAATCCGGGGATTTCCCGGAACTGGCGGCGGATCTCATGAATCATGTCAAACGCCGCATCGCCCACCGCTGTCATGGTGATGGCCGCAATCAGGAACGGAATAACGCCCCCGATAAACAGCCCTACCAACACATCGGGGTCGGATAACTGCAGGGTAAAGTCCGGGTTGTGTGCCGCCACGGTTTCCACAAACGCGGCGATAATCGCCAGTGCCGCCAATGCCGCCGCCCCGATCGCAAACCCTTTGCCAATGGCCGCCGTGGTGTTGCCCAGCTCATCCAGGGAATCGGTAATGTCCCGCGTCGCCTTACCCATGCCGCCCATCTCGGCGATGCCGCCGGCGTTGTCCGCCACCGGTCCGTAGGCGTCAATGGCCATGGTAATACCCACCGTGGAGAGCATACCGACAGCGGCGATACCCACCCCATACAGGCCCGCCTGCCCCGTGGAAACATAAATAATCGCTGCGATAAACAGAATGGGCAGGGCGACGGATTGCATACCGACAGCCAGGCCCGTGATCATCACCGTGGCCGAACCTGTCTCCCCCGACTTGGCAATTTTGCGTACCGGCGCGCCGCCGGTGTAATACTCGGTCACCAGGCCGATTAAAATCCCCCCCAACGCACCGCTGACCACCGCATACCAAACGCTCACTTCAATACCCATGCGTTCAATCAATACGTAAGCGGCGAGAACAAACAACACGGGGGCGGCGATGGTGCCAGTGCGCAACGCCGCACCCGGCTGGGATTTGGCGCGGGCGCGCACCACGACGATACCGATGATGGACGCTATCAGCCCGACACTGGCAAGAGCCAGAGGCAGGGACATCTTGGCCACCTGAGCGCTATCCCCCACCATGGTGGCCGCGATGGCGATGGACGCTATCATCGCGCCACAATAGGATTCAAAAATATCCGAACCCATGCCCGCCACATCCCCCACATTGTCACCCACATTGTCGGCAATAACGCCCGGGTTGCGTGGATCGTCCTCGGGAATGCCCGCTTCGATCTTACCCACCAGGTCGGCTCCCACATCGGCGCTTTTGGTAAAAATACCACCTCCCACCCGGGAAAATAACGCCACTGTCGAGGCGCCCATCCCGAAACCGTGAATGGCGTGAATATGCTCCATATCGCCACTGAAAAAATAATAGAGCCCGCCCAGGCCAATCAGGCCCAGGGACGCAACACACAGCCCCATCACCGAGCCGCCGTAAAAAGCGACTGCCAATGCGGAAGCGGCACCTTCCGTACTCGCCGCGGTGGCGGTGCGCACATTGGCCCGGGTGGCGGCAAACATACCCAACCAGCCAGCGCTGGCGGAACTCAGCGCACCCACCAAAAACGCCAACGCGGTGTTGGCGCCCAGGTCGGACAGGTAGATGAGCACCACCAGCGCCCCGGCGAACATGGCCAGCATGGAGTACTCCCGGCGCATAAATACCATGGCGCCGAGGTGAATCTGATCGGCAATTTTTTTAATTTTGTCCTCGCCGGGCGGGTAGCGCATGACAATCAGGTAGAGAATAAATGCACAGACCAGTCCGAGCACACCTAAAACGGGAGGAAACAGCATTGTATTAATCATAAGCCCTCTGTATTTGTTGTTATCACAGGTGTCGATTGCATTGACAAAGTTATTCTAACCGCAAACCAGCAAAAGTCGAGAACCGCAGTCCGGGGGCAACCAATAGACAATAATCCCACGGGCCGGGCGTCGTCGGAAACCAGGCATTGGCCCGCGATACGGACCAGGGCTTAAACAACGAGGGTGGCGGCGCAAAGAAGCGACGCGGAGAGGATTGCTACGCGGATGCCCGCTCAAATGGCACTAAATTGGTGGCGTCGGCGGACAAAAATTTCTGCGTGAACACGGTCGCATCGACCGCTCTGGAGTAGAGAAAACCCTGATGGCAGTCGCAACCCATTTTGCGCAGTAAGCGCGCCTGCTCAATGGTTTCCACACCCTCGGCCACGAGCACCAGTCCCAGGTTATCGGCGATGGCGATAATGCTGTCGACAATGGCCAGATCGTTGTTATCCGTCAGAATATCGCGTATGTAGGACTGATCAATCTTGATTTCGTCCACCGGTAAATTTTTCAGGTAATAGAGGGACGAGTAGCCCGTACCGAAATCGTCAATGGAGATATTCACCCCGAGCGCTTTCAGCTGATTTAGCTTGCTAACAGTTTCATCGATATTTTCAATCAGGGTTCCCTCGGTAATTTCAATGGTCAGGAGCCGGGGGTCGACCTTCGTACGCTGCAGGTTTTGTGTCACACAACCGACGAAATCGGGATGGCGAAACTGTAGCGGGCTCACGTTCACTGCAATGCTCACCGGATCACCGCCCTGTCCCCCATTCCACCGGGCAAGCTGGTCGCAGGCGCTGGTCATCACCCATTTACCGAGGGGATAGATCAAGCCCGTTTCTTCGGCGATCGGAATAAACTCCCGTGGCGATACCGCACCACGGTTCTCGTGCTGCCAGCGCAGCAATGCCTCGGCGCCCACCACTTTGCCACTGTCGACGCGCGGTTGGTAATAAATCTTCAGCTCCTCCAGCTCTACCGCCTTGCGCAAGTCCTGCTCCAGGGACAACCGTCGATCCGCGTCTTCCTGCAGGCGGTGCTCATAGTAGGCGATCGTATTGCGGCCATTATTTTTGGCCACATACATCGCGGCGTCCGCATGGTGCAGGATCACCTCCGCGTTTTCCCCGTCGGACGGAAACAGCGCGATACCAATACTGCCCGAAAGGTAATAACCCGGACCATTCACCTCGCACACGGCGGCCAGCATTTCGCGAATTTTCTCCGCCACGCGATGGGCCTGATGAGCCGCCTCCATCGCCGACGCCCCCAGGGTCGGCAGCACCACCACAAACTCGTCGCCCCCGAGGCGGGCCACGGTGTCCTCGTCGCGGAGTATCTCCCGCAGGCGCGCGGCAACTTTTTGTAGCAGATCATCTCCGGCGCGATGGCCGAGACTATCGTTGAATAACTTGAACCGATCGAGATCGATAAACAGTACCCCGCCGTGCTCCCCATTGCGCTGGGCCTGAGCACAGGCCTGCCGCAGCCGGTCAAGCAATAAACGACGGTTGGCCAGACCCGTCAGTGCGTCGTAGTAGGCCAGGCGCTCGACTTCCGCCTGCGCCTGCTTAATATCGGTGATATCGATAAACGCACCGCGCATAAACAGGGGCGCACCATTCCCGTCGTATTCCACATCCGCGTTGCTGCGGGTCCAGCGCAGGGTGCCATCCGGCCAGACAATGCGGTGTTCGCTGAGCAGTGAGGAACGCTGCGCGATGCCATTGGCAATGATGGCGGCCACCCTGTCCCTATCTTCCGGGTGCACCCGTTGCAGGTAGCCGTCGATGGACAGTACCTGTTCGGACTCCCCCAGATTCAGCATTTCGTTGACGCCCACATAGTCGATAACCAGGCCGGTGGCCAGGTCCGCCTCGAAGGTGGCAATGCCGCCAATTTGCGCTGCTTGAGCGGTGATATGGTCCTTGCGCTCGAGTCGGTCCAGCAAGCGCTGGCGTTCCTCCTCGTGCTCGTTGCGCCGACTAATGTCCCGCACCGTACACAGGGTGATCCTTTCCCCACCCCAGGTAACACGCTTCACACTGGCCTCCACCACCGCCGCAGTGCCGTCCTGCCGCAGCAGTGTCCATTCGAAGGTCGCCGACTGGGCATCCCCGGTGCTGCCGAGGATGTCCCGCAAGGGGCGGTCGGACGGTTTGCCATCGGGTTGCTGCCGCGGCGACAGTTCCGCGACGGTTCGCCCCACAATCGTATCCCTCTCCCGTCCCAGAATGCCGCAAAAGGGCTGGTTACAATCCGCAATCGCGCCTTCCGCCAATAACAAAACACCGTCGTGGATTGACTCCACCAGGGTCTGGTAAGACTGTTCCCTGTCCTGCAAAGCCTCCGACGTATTCACCAGACTGGTTACGTCCTGAAAACTGACCACATAATTGGTCAACGCGCCCTTTTCATCGCCAATGGGCGTAATTAAATCCAGCAGATGAATGGTGTCTCCGTTTTTGGACTTGCGCGTACTGCGGCCCCGCCAGGGGGGCGACACAGTTTTTGCCCCAAAAAACTGCACCAGCTCTGGATGACTCGTCACGTCAAAAATAAAACCCAGCAACGGCTTACCCAGCAGCTCCTTCCGGGAAAAGCCGCTGACCTCGAGGATTGCCTGATTGACGCGAATGATCGTGCCATCACTAGCGGCGATCAGCTGCGGCGCCGAGGTATCAAAGGCCACCGCGCTCACGCGATTTTCTTCCCGTGCGCGATAGTAATCCGACAGATCGCGAAAAGTCAGCACTGCTCCCAGGACCGTCTTTTCATCGGCACCAACGATCGGCGCGGCGCTGGCGCTGATGTAGTGCTCCAACCCCTGGCGATCGGTCAATCTAAGGCCATTGCTCTCTTCAAGCACCTTGCCAGTGGTCAATACTGTTCGCAAAGCGTCCTGTACGGCTTCTCCGGTTTGTCCCCGGACGGCCGGAAATACCGTGGCGAGGGTCTGACCCAGGCTCTCCTCGAGAGGCCATCCAGTCAGGGCTTCCGCCGCCGGATTTAACCATTCGACACGCCCATCGCGATCGACAGCGATAACCCCATCGGCGATGGATT
>JBFJMM010000163.1:0-5225 GCA_041633885.1 Porticoccaceae bacterium | reverse complement strand
TTAGCGGCTGGGTGTACGCCAGTAAAAATCCGCGCTATGCGCGCTGGCGCATGAATTTGCCAACCCCCCACGCGGTGCGCCTGTCGCCCTGACAGCGCGCCGTCCGTCCCGCAATGCGCCGGGTATGTGCCGCGACAGCGGATTAACCGGGGAGCGGCTCGCTGCCCAGTATGCCGGCCTTTTCCAGTGCGGTTATCTGCGCGTCGGAATAGCCCAGTTGCTCGGATAATATCTCGCGATTGTGCTCCCCGAGGAAACCGGCCTGTAATTCCAGGGGTTCCGGAAACGCGGAAAAACGCAGCGGCATACGGGGTATCGTCACCTCGCCAAAGGCCCGGTCGGTCACCTTGCGAATGGTCTGGCGATGAATCATATGGGGATGGGCCATCACTTCCGGCACGCTCAGAATCGGCGCGGAGGGCACGTGGTTTTCCTCCAGGATACGCACCGCTTCCGCGCCGCTTTCCTGGGTCGCCAGCCATTTTTCAATGGAGTCCACAATCTCCTGCTTGTTATCGCCACGCAAACCGGCCGTCGCGAAGCGCGGGTCGGTCAGCATATCCTCCCGGCCAATCAGTTTAACCAGGTTTTCCCACTGGGCGCCGAGGGCAATGATAATGATGTAGCGATCCCGGGCTTTGAAGATGCCCAGCGGCGCCACCATACCGTGTTGGGTGCCGGTGCGTTTCGGTACGATTGCGCCGTCGGAGGCGCCATACACCTGAAAATTCATCTCGTGATAGCTGCACATCACATCCAGCAGGGAAATATCCAGATGCTGTCCGCCGCCGCCCCGCGCCTTGTGAAACAGGGCGGTAACCACCGCGCCGTAGGCGTGGGCCCCGGTGGAAATATCGCCCCAGGCCAGGTTGGCAAAATAGGGCGGCCCGTGTTCCTCGCCGGTCATGGAGATCACCCCGGAGTAAGCCTGCCCGATCATATCGAAACCGGGCAAATGGGCGAGGGGGCCGTCCTGCCCGAGGGCCGAAATCGAGCACATGATCAGCTCCGGATTAATCTTGCGCACGGTTTCCCAGTCGAGGTTAAAGCGCTTCATCACGCCGGGGGTGAAGTTTTCCACCAGTACATCCACCTGTTTGATCAGGTCGCGAATAATCGCCTGCGCTTCTGGCTTGCGCAGATCCATACTCATGGTGCGCTTACCGCGATTGTGCTGAATAAAATAGCCGCTGCGCCCTTCCCTGATGACCGGCAACACCCGCGAGGAATCACCCGCCAGGGATTCGACCTTGATCACATCCGCGCCATTTTCGGCCATCATGCGGGTACAGTGGGGTCCGGCCACAAAATGGGAAAGGTCGAGCACTTTCACGCCGGCGAGAACATGGGTCGGTGTCATGGGAATTCCTCGTTATCAAAACCACCGGCTGTACGCGCTGGCGGTGGTTGGTTCTAGTTATCCGTATGCACCCTTTTTTCCGGCGGTACGGTTGTAGAGTGGTGTGCGCTATTTAGCAATGGTTAGCAGGTGTTAGTCAACGCAGAGCAGACGGTGACGCGGGCACACCTTTTCTACCCATGAGTATAACTATCTATCGTCCGGTCGAATAGTGGCTATAAAACAGCGTGGCAAAAAATATGGCGTATCACTATAGTAGTACCTCCGCGACAGACGGAACGCGGCAACCGGCCGCACAGCGGGTCTGTACGGCGACAATAACGAATCGGCGCGGCGGTGACATGGACTGCCAGGCTGTGCCCAACCGGTGCCCTGACCGGTACCACGGGAGGAGAATGCCATGAGCGATGCACCCGTAAGAGCGCTTGATCATCCATGCCCGGTCGAGGTGGAAGCGGGGAATATCTACTACTGGTGCGCCTGCGGCCGCAGCCAGAAACAGCCATTCTGCGACGGGTCCCACAAGGGCACGGATATCACGCCCCTGGCGTTTGCCGCCGACAACGACGAAATCCTGTTTTTCTGTGGTTGCAAAGCCACCGACGATGCGCCGTTTTGCGATGGCAGCCACAAACGCTGACCACTGTGGTCGCAAGTGACGGGCAGGCGCGAAGCAGCCGTCATTGCAAACTGGAGGTGACCGTGACCAGTAGTGCACCACAGCCACAATCGCCACAACCGCCCTACGGACAGGGCGACGCCTCGTTTCAGGCCGCCGGGGGCGCGCCGGGGATTCGCAAGCTGGTGGACGCCTTTTACGACCTGATGGAAACCCTGCCCGACGTGGCCGTCATGCGCGCCATGCACCCCGCCGACCTCACCGTGGCGCGGGACAAACTGCATTTGTTTCTGTGTGGCTGGCTGGGGGGTGAGAAGGTCTACGCAAAAAAATACGGGTCCATCACCATTCCCACGGCCCATGCCCACCTGCCCATTGGCGCGGCCGAGCGGGATCAGTGGTTGCTGTGTATGCAGCAGGCAGTGGCCCGGCAACCCTATCCCGAGGCCTTTCAGCGCTACCTGATGACCCAGCTGGCGGTGCCCGCCGAACGTATTCGCCAGGCGTGCGCAGCCCGCGCCGGGGGTGCCTAGGGGGTGGCAACCATCTGTTCGCGAATAGCGATTTTCATCACCTTGCCGTTGGCATTGCGGGGCAGGGGTTCCGTTTGCAGATCGATACGCACCGGCACCTTAAATGCGGCCAGACGCTCGGCAACATGGGCGCGCAGCTCTTCTTCCGTAACCTCCTTGCTACCGCGCACCTGCACGGTCGCCGCCACCAGTTCCCCGAGCACCGGGTCGGGCAGGCCCACCACCGCAGCGTCCAGCACTGCCGGGTGTTCGTAGAGGGCGTTTTCCACCTCGATACAGTAAATATTTTCGCCGCCGCGAATCAGCATATCCTTGGCCCGGTCCACCACGAACAAAAACCCTTCCTCGTCCAGATAGCCCAGATCGCCGCTGTGCAGCCAGCCGTCGCTAAAGCTCTCCCCGTTGGCTTCGGGCTGATTCCAGTAGCCCTTGATAACCTGCGGGCCGCGCACCCAGATTTCACCGATCTCGCCCGCCGGTTGCTCGTCGCCATCCGGGGCCATGATTTTGATATCCGTTACGGGTGGGGGCAGGCCCACACTCAGGGGTTTGGCCAGGTAATCCTCGGCCACATTGGCGGTGACCAGCCCGCAGGTTTCCGTGAGGCCGTAGCCGTTACTGGCAGCGGCGTTGGGAAACGCCTGTTTCACCCTTGCCGCCAGCTCCGGGGAAGGGGGCGCGCCGCCGAACTGTACTGCCCGAATACTGGACAGGTCGTGGGTTTTTAGGAGGGGCGATTCCAGCACCTGCAGCGGCATGGACGGCACCCCGCCAAAAGAATTCAGTTTTTCCCGGGCGATAATTTCAATCGCCCGATCCGCATCCCATTTGCGCATAAACACAATTTTGTAACCGTTCAGGGTGCTGGCGCACAGCATCGCCAGACAGCCGGTCACATGAAACAGGGGCACGCTGATCAATTGGCCCATCTGTTCCGTGGGTGGTTCGGGGGTGCGCCCGTAGCGCAACTCCGTGCGGGCGCGCAGAAACAAACCGCTGATCTGATTCACGCAAATATTGCGGTGGGTGGCCAGCGCCCCCTTGGGTTTGCCGGTAGTGCCGGAGGTGTAGAAAATGGTAGCGTCAGCGTCCGGCTCAATAGTGACCGGAGGCAGGGAAGCCTCACCCTGCGGGTCGGCCAGCACCGCCGGCCAGGGCTGCCAGCCGGGTAAATCGCCGTCGGGGCGCACCACCACCCGGTTTTTTAGCGCGGGCAGATCATCCGCGACGGTGGCTAATAATTTGGCCCGCTCGCCGTCCGCAAAGACGGCCCGCGCGTCGCTATCGGCCAGTGCATAACCCAGTTCCGTCGCCGTCCACCAGGCGTTGAGGGGTACGATCACCGCGCCGATGGACACCACCGCCCAGAACACCACCGGCCACTCCGGGTAGTTGCGCATCACCAGCGCCACCCGATCTCCCGGCTGAACACCAAACTCCGCCACCAGTCTGTGGGCCAGGCAACACACCTGCCGGTAGTGCGCGGCGTAGGTGAGGCGTTCGTCCTCGTAAATCAGGTAATCCCGTTCGGCAAACTGCATCGTGTTTTCGAAAATTTGGCGCAAACTGGCGGGCGCCTGTTTCCACACCCGGGTGGGAATACCACTGATGGTCACCGTCTCCATCTCAAACGGCTGGAAGGGGGCGGTCATTTTCTGGTTTAACGGGGCTACAGGTATGGGCATGGAAGGGCTCTTATTATCAATCTCAACGTGCCTCGCATAATAGATTAGAATCATCCCTCGTCAAACCGGCAACCGCAGCGCTTACACCGCGCGGCCACACACCATCGCTATCATTCCAAGGGGGCACCATGAGTTTGTTCGACCTGAGCGGCAAAGTCGCCATTATCACCGGCTCCACCAAGGGCATTGGCAAAGCCATTGCCGAGCAAATGGCCCTGCACGGCGCCAGCGTGGTGGTCTCCAGCCGCAAAGCCGACGCCTGCGAAGAAGTGGCCGCCAGCATCAACCAGCTGGTACAGGACAGTCCGCGCCCCGCCGGTCAGGCCCAGGGCCAGGCCGCCGCCATTCCTGCCAATATTTCCCACAAAGAAGAACTCGAACAACTGGTGGCTAAAACCCGCGAGCGGTTTGGGCAAATCGATATTCTGGTGTGCAATGCCGCCAGCAACCCCTACTACGGCACCATGACCGGGATCAGCGACGATCAGTTCGACAAAATTCTGGCCAACAACATCAAGTCCAACCACTGGCTGAGCGCCATGGTGATCCCCGAAATGCAGGCCCGCAAGGACGGTGTCATTATTATTATCTCCTCCATCGGCGGCGTGAAAGGCACCGCCGTGCTGGGCGCCTACGGCATTTCCAAAGCCGCCGACATGGCCCTGGCCCGCAATATCGCCGTGGAATTCGGGCCGGACAATATTCGCGCCAACGCCATCGCCCCGGGGCTGATCAAAACCGACTTCGCCAAAGCCCTGTGGGATGACCCCGCCTATTTGAAAATATCCACCGACCGCGCCCCCCTGCGGCGCATCGGCAGTCCCGAAGAAATTGCCGGGGCCACCGTATTTCTCGCGTCCCCGGCGGGCAGCTTTATGACCGGCCAGACCCTGATCATCGACGGCGGGCAAACCATCGCCGGTTAGGCATACCCCGGCGCCCGTGCTAGTCTGTCCGGCTACGATTCATTTAACGCTTGTTCGGGAATGCAACCATGAAATATGTCAGTCCGAAAGAAGTCATCAACG
>JBFJMM010000162.1:0-5286 GCA_041633885.1 Porticoccaceae bacterium | reverse complement strand
GGCCTGTACGAGGCGCACCGCAGCCTGCGGGAAATCCCCAAACTGCTGCTGGTGGAAGGCTATATGGACGTGGTGGCCCTCGCTCAGCACGGCGTGCTCAATGCCGTGGCCACCCTGGGCACTGCGGCCACCATCGAGCAACTCGACAAATTGTTTCGCTACACCAGCGAAGTGGTCTTTTGTTTCGACGGCGACGACGCCGGGCGCAAGGCCGCCGTGCGCGCCCTGGATACGGTGCTCCCCATTATGCACGACGGGCGCAGCGCAAAATTTCTGTTCCTCGCGGAAGGCGAAGACCCCGACTCCGTGATCCGCCGCGTTGGCCAGGATGCCTTTCTCGCGCTGATCGAGGACGCCGCGCCCCTGTCGCAGTTTCTATTCACCTCGATCAGCACCGGGCTCAATTTGCAAACCCCCGACGATCGCGCACGCCTTAGCACCCTGGCCGCACCGCTGATACAGCGCCTGCCCAACGGCGTCTTTCGCCAACTGCTGATCAAGCAGCTCGCCGAACGCACCGGCGTGGAGCTCGAAGCGCTGGGCGCCATGCTGGCGCCACCACAGCCCCCGCCACCGGCCTGGGGGGACGAGCACTGGCAGGGTGCGCCTCCGGATGACAGGGACGCGCCAGATTATACGGACGTTCAGCCACCCTATCAGGTCATCGCCAAAAGGCGCGACCGGTCCTGGTCCCAGGCACCGTCTCGCCCCCTCGCCAGGCGTGTAAAACTGCCGCCCGTGCAACGCCTGATCGCCATACTGGTGCACGAACCCACCCTGCTGACCAGCGTGGACGATATCGAACCACTGCGCCTGCTGGAGCTGGAAGGCATGCCCATGCTGACCGCCCTGGTGGAACTGTTGCGCGACAATCCCGAGTACACCCTGAACCATATTCTCGGTTACTGGCGTGGGGTCTATGGTCAGGAACAGGGAGAGTTACTGGCACATATCGCCGCCAGCGACCTGGCACAGGCCCCGGATAGAACCGCGGAAGACCGGCGCCGCGAGCTCACCGATATTCTCGCGCGCCTGACCCGCGACGCGCGCCGCGCCGAGCCGCCAGAGGCACAATTGCAACATCTGCTCAACAAGGGCACCCTCGACGCGGAGGATCGCAAACTGGCCTTCGCAATCTGGCATAGACTGTCCGAAAGTGAACCGCAACACGAATCGATACTCAAAATAAAACAACTTCTCGCCGATAACGGGACGGAGACCACCGGATAGGGACAGCTGCTTGCATTATTGGGACAAGCCTCCATATATCCGCTATAATCGCGCGCTTATTTGCGCGCCCTCACCCAGCCCCACCCAGATGATGAGATTTCTATGAGCGATGCCACCCAGCAACAGTCGCGGATCAAGGAACTGATTACCAAAGGCCGCGAACAGGGGTTTCTGACCTACGCTGAAGTGAACGACCACTTGCCGGAGGACATTTCCGATCCGGATCAGGTCGAAGACATTATTCAAATGATTAACGACATGGGGATCAGCGTCTTTGAGACCGCACCCGATGCCGATACCCTGTTAATCACCAGCGGCGATAATACCGCTGATGAAATTGCCGCAGCCGAAGCGGCCGCGGCCCTCGCCGCCGTGGAAACTGAACAACACCGCACTACCGACCCGGTGCGCATGTACATGCGTGAAATGGGCTCCGTGGAACTCCTGACCCGTGAAGGTGAGATCGCCATTGCCAAACGCATCGAGGAAGGCATTCGCGAAATCATGTCCGCCCTCTCCGAATGGCCCACGGCGGTTGACCAGATTCTTGCCGAATACGAGCTGGTGGCCAGTGGCGAGCGCAACCTCTCGGATATTATTTCCGGCTACCTCAACCCGGTCGAAAACGTACCGTCCGCCCTCGAACAGAGCATTCTGAAAAACCTTCAGGAAAACGAAAAGAAAAACCGGGACGACAGCGACGACGATGACGACGATAGTGACGATGATTCGAGCAGTGATAACGATGGCGGTCTCGATGTCGAAGAGGCCGTGCGCCGTTTCGACGCTATTCGCAAGCAGAACGACAAAACCAAACGCTCGTTAGCACGTCAGGGCCGCAACCACAAAACCACGCAGAAGAATCTCGAAGAGCTCGGCCTGCTGTTCAAATACCTGAAATTGCCGCCGCGTCAGTTCGACCCTCTGATCATCGACGTACGTCGCGCCCTGGATAAAATCCGTGTACAGGAAAGAGCCATTATGGCCCTGTGCGTACGCCAGGCAAAAATGCCGCGCCAGGACTTTATCGAGAGCTTCCCCGGCAACGAAAGCAACGACAAATGGATCAGCAATCTGGCACGCCGCAAAAAGCCCTATGCCGGACAGATCAAGCTGGTACAGGAGGACGTGCAGCGCCACCAGCAAAAACTGCAGGTCATTGAAGAAGAGTGCAGTCTGACCGTCACCCAGATCAAGGATATCAACCGGCGCATGTCCATCGGCGAAGCCAAGGCCCGCCGCGCCAAGAAGGAAATGGTCGAGGCCAACCTGCGCCTGGTGATCTCCATCGCCAAAAAATACACTAACCGGGGGCTACAATTTCTCGACCTGATTCAGGAAGGCAATATCGGCCTGATGAAAGCGGTGGACAAATTCGAGTACCGGCGCGGCTACAAATTCTCCACCTACGCCACCTGGTGGATTCGCCAGGCCATCACCCGCTCCATTGCGGATCAGGCGCGCACCATTCGTATCCCGGTGCACATGATTGAGACCATCAACAAACTGAACCGCATCTCCCGGCAGATGGTGCAGGAAATGGGTCGCGAACCGACCCCCGAAGAACTGGGCGTACGCATGGAACTGCCCGAAGACAAGATTCGCAAGGTCCTGAAAATCGCCAAGGAGCCCATTTCCATGGAAACCCCCATCGGCGACGACGAAGACTCCCATCTGGGGGACTTTATCGAAGACATCAACGCCGATTCGCCGGTCAACTCCGCGACCCAGGAAAGCCTTACCGAAGCCACCCGCGAGGTGTTGAACGGCCTCACCGCACGGGAGGCCAAGGTATTGCGCATGCGCTTCGGCATCGATATGAATACCGATCACACCCTCGAAGAAGTGGGCAAACAGTTTGATGTCACCCGTGAGCGGATTCGTCAGATCGAAGCCAAGGCCCTGCGCAAACTGCGCCACCCCAGCCGCTCCGACCATATGCGCAGCTTTCTCGACGAATAATTCGCCACGGGCAAAGGAAGTTGTAAATTTGCAACTGCGCGCGGCTGTTGCGCAGTAAGTTTTACGGTAGACAGGGCGACCTGCAGTGCGGAAAGGCCGAGCGCCATTGGCCACGTTTGCTGCCGCAGGACAGCGTCCACCGACAAAAAACAGATTAACGGGCCCATAGCTCAGTTGGTTAGAGCAGTCGACTCATAATCGATTGGTCCCAGGTTCAAGTCCTGGTGGGCCCACCAAACAATCTAAACGGTTATCCGTACCTGCCACGACATGGCAAACGAAACACGGAGCGCCTGTTTTCCGTAAAAACCGGGTGCTGTCTTTTGCGACCAGCGGATCTCCCTGGCTGCATCCCCCTCACTGCCAACCTGATTTTAAGGGGTGCAGGCACGATGAATACGAATTGCGGCGCTGCCGACACCAAATCGCCGTACCGGGCAACTCCTGCTGCGCTTGGTTGTTTTCAGAAATAGCGAATAATCAAATAAAGTATCGCTGCGACGCATAACGCGATACCCGGAACAGCAAACCGCAGTATGGCGCGCTGCTTGGCTACCGCCTCCCGTTGCAGGCCGAGGGATTCGCCGATCTGGGCCCTGGCGCGCTCGAGCTGCACCTTGGTAAGCTCGATCTGTTCCTGCTGATGCCCAAGGGACGCGATCTGGTTGTCGCGAATCTCGGTCAGAAGCTGAATGATTTCATCCCGGTCGGACACAGGTTTTCCTGAAGGTAGCGTCTGTCAGTTGCCCGTCGCCCACGGACCCATTGGCGCAGATTACGCCCCGAGTTCGTCGGCAAGTGCCCGCAACAGCTTGCCGCCATCGCCACGCCAGGCGCTGCCGTGCATGCAGGCCAGAGTTTTCGGTTCGGCAGCGGCGAGGCGTTCAAGCATGGCGCGGGTGTCTGGCGCGTGAGCGTAATAATCCATCTGTTTGCGAAACTCTTCGCTGGGACCCAGAATATCCCCCTCGGTGACCGCTGGCAGATCGCTGCCACTCTGGGTGAACAGATCGCCACACAGCAATGTTTGAGTGGTTTCCTCGAACAGGTAACCACATTCCCACCCGTGGGGAAGATGGGGGGTGTCGAACCAGCGCACACTGTGGCTGCCCAGGGACAGCCGTTCACCGTCCTCCAGGGTGCGCGGCGGACGGGTGGCGATGTCGTTAATGGATGTCATGCCGGCCACGCGACTACACAGGGCGACCGCCTCGGGCGCCGCCGCCAGCCACTCGTTGAGTGAGCCGCACTCGTCCCCTTCCACATGGGAAAAGGCGATATAGCGCAGGCTCTCCACCGGCAGCACGGTCGCCACGGCCTCGCGAATCAGTGCAAACATCTGTTTCGGCCCGGTGTGAAACAGCAGGGGCTCGTCGCTGGCGATCAGATACTGGTTAAACGAAAACCCCACGCCGTTGGGAAAGGACAGGGGGGTGTTGATGCGGTAAATTCCGTCCGTGACTTCGTGGACATTGGTGCCGGACTCTTTGTTGGTAATTGTCATTATTGTCGCCTCGGTTGTTCACCGCCCAAGCATAGCGCCAGCGGCAAAAATATGCCCGGTTTTTATCGCGGGCGGTTCGGTGAATGGTTCGCTACCACGATGCCCCGGCTGCTCCAAAAACCCCGTTAAGACGGGTAGTTGCACCCCGAGCCTCGCGAATTTGGCCGCGCCGTTCTGGTCCCTGGATTGTTATCCAGGCACGCGCCAGCGCCCTGCGCACTGCCTGGAGCCAATTTAATGCACTTAGGCTGTGTATTCAAACCCTCCAACCGTTAAAATGGCGACAGATGCGACGAACGGATCGAGCATGACAGATACCATTCTGGTAACCGGTGGCGCGGGTTATATAGGGGTCCACACCTGCGTGGAGCTGCTAATCGCGGGCTACCGGGTTGTAGTGCTGGATAATCTCAGCAGTGGCTCGGCCCGGGCCCTGGAGCGAGTCGAGACTATCGCCGGGAAACCGGTCACCCTGGTGACCGGCGACGTGCGCGATCAGGCCCTGTTACACCAGCTCTTCTCCGATTATGAATTCGACGCCGTGGTTCATTTTGCCGGCCTCAAAGCGGTGGGGGAATCCTGCGCAATGC
>JBFJMM010000161.1:0-5287 GCA_041633885.1 Porticoccaceae bacterium | reverse complement strand
GTGGCGCGGTTGGGGCCGATGCAAACAGATTCGTCCGCCAGTCGCACATGCTTGAGATCGGCGTCCACCTTGGAGTGCACCGCGACTGTTTTGATGCCCATTTCCTTGCATGCGCGCAGTACCCGTAGAGCGATTTCGCCGCGATTGGCGATCAACACTTTTTCCAACATGACGTGAGTTCCTGTGGCCGCTGTTAAATGATGGTTAGCATGGGCAGGTCGTACTCGACCGCATCACCATCTTCAACCAGTATGGCGCCAATGGTGCCCGCGCGATCGGCCTCTATCTGGTTCATCATTTTCATGGCTTCGACGATACACAACACATCTCCCACGGCGACGCTCTGACCGACCTCGACAAAGGGTGCTGAACCCGGAGCAGGCGATCGGTAGAAGGTGCCAACCATGGGGGATTTCACCACGTGTCCAGTCAGCTGCGGCGCTTCCTTGCCCTGCGCACCGGGCGCACCCGCTGCCAGGTCGCTACTAGCCGCAGGGACGGGGGCCGGCGCGGTCACTGCCTGCGAAGGTGCGAACGCATAGGTCGGGGCTTTATTGCGGCTGATGCGCACGGATTCCTCGCCCTCCTTGATCTCCAGTTCGTCGATATCGGATTCTTCCAGTAATTCAATGAGCTTTTTAACTTTGCGTATGTCCATGCTGGGTTCTCACAGAGGGTTGTGGGGTGGTTCTGGTGGAGAGTCGATAAGTTGACTTACTGTTCGTCGAGCCGTGCCAGCGCTGCCTGCAGGGCAAGTTCATAGCTGAGGGCACCAAAGCCGCTGATCACGCCCTGGGCGATATCGGAAAAGTAGGATGTGTGGCGAAACGCTTCCCGGGTGTGGACGTTGGACAGGTGTACCTCAATAAATGGAATCTCCACGGCCAGTAGCGCGTCGCGCAGGGCAATGCTGGTATGGGTGAAAGCCGCCGGGTTGAACAAAATAAAGTTGACACCCTCGCGCTGCGCGTCGTGTAGCCGTTCGATTAATTCGTATTCCGCGTTGCTCTGCAAAGCCAGCAGGTGATGGCCCTGAGCCAGACACAGATCGGTCAGGCGCTGGTTAATGGCGTCCAGTGACGTGGTGCCGTACACCTCGGGTTCCCGCACGCTCAGCAGGTTCAGATTTGGACCGTGTAGCACCAGTATCGTGGCCATTTGCCCGGTAACTCCGTATGCGCTTGCAGCGTTGTGATCTCCCGCCGCAACCAGGGTTCGTTGGGGAGCAAGTCTGCACGAAAACAATCTGGCTGTCCAATTTTGCGTTATTTGAGCGACGTTAAAAGCAAGTTCGCGAAAGTTAGCGGTATAAAGGGTTTTCTTCCCGCCACAGGGCAGGTCTCCCAGGGATCTGTTGCAAGGGGTAATCGTATCCGCAGCAGACTTCACCGAGCGCGGCTATCCACCGCAAAATCGCCGAAATACAGCTGACTATGCTTCCTTATTTAGTCGACAGCCCCAAAAGCGCCTAAAATAATCTGGCCGGTCAATAACTGCGGAAGGATCACCGCCTCGCGTCCGCCGCCAGGATACAGGAGGTAAAGTGGTACACCACTCCGGCCGTGTTGATTGAGTAACGCAGTAATCTCACCGTCGTAATTGGTCCAGTCCCCCTTCAGGTAGGTAATGCCCTTGCGCTGCAGGGCGGTGCGAAAGGCGTCGGAATTAAGCGCCAGTTTTTCATTCGCCAGACAGGTAATACACCAGTCCGCAGTCAAATTGATAAACACCGGGGAGCCTTCGGCAAGCAACATCTCCAGACGCGCGGCGCTGTACGGTTGCCAGTCCTGTACGGTACCCGCGGGTTTGAGGGCGGGTATTGCCAGTGCCGCCAGCAGGATCCCAACAGCCAGGATTCTGGGGGCCGGGCGCCGCAATTTTTCCAGCAACCACAGCGCAAATGTCAGTAGCAACAACCCGAGAACCACCACCACGGCGTGGTCGATGCTGGTCTGGCGCCCCAATACCCACAACAACCAGATCACACTCAGGTACAGGGGAAATGCCAGACATTGGCGGAATGTTTCCATCCAGGGTCCGGGTTTGGGCATTTTGTCCACGAGTCCGGGCAGCCAGGTCAGAGCGAGGAACGGCAGTGCCATGCCCAGCCCCAGCGCCACAAAAATGCTGATGGCCACCGGCGCCGTCTGAGTGAGCGCGACCCCGAGGGCGGTGCCCATAAATGGCGCAGTGCAGGGGCTGGCGACGACGGTTGCCAAAACGCCGGTCATAAACGACGAGCGCAGGCTGTTGGTTTCGGTGGTGGCCTGCCCGATATTCATCAGCTTCGTGCCAAAAGTAAAGTGCCCCGAAAAGCTCATGGCAATAATGAAAAACAGGTAGGCTAAAAAGCCCACAAACACCGGAGACTGAAGCTGAAAACCCCAGCCAACGGCCTCCCCGGCACCGCGCAGGGCGATCAGCGCGGCGGCAATAGCGACAAAGGTGAGGACAATCCCGGCGGTGTACGCCAGGCCGTGCACATGCTTGCCGTGGGCGCTGAGATGGGCCTGAGCGACGCCCAGCACTTTGATGGACAGTACCGGAAATACACAGGGCATAAGGTTTAAGATGATCCCACCCAGCAGGGCCAGACACAGAATCAGGTACAGGGGAGTGGCGTCATTGGCCGTTGCGGTCGCGGTTGTCGAGCGCGGCGGATTCCATGCCGTTTCGCGCGCGGTACCGGTCAACGGGTCCACCAAAAGCCGCTGTGTGCGCGGCGGATAACACAGGCCCGCGTCCGCGCAGCCCTGGGAGTGTATCGCCAGGGTCAAGGGCACCGAGCTGTTTGTACCTGAGCCGGGCAACGGGACGCGGATACGGGTGCTCTGGTAGAAGACTTCCAGGGTGCGTTCGTAGTATTCATCGTAGCGCTCGATGCCGGTCTCGTAGTGCGCCTCGAGGGGCACCGCCTGGCGGTCGTCTTCAATTAGCTCAACGGCAAACTGGTGACGATACAGGTAATACCCAGGGGCAATATCCCAGTCGAGAAGCAGGTCTCCACCGTCGACCCCAGCACTCAGTTTGTAGGCCTGCTCCACCGGCAAAAATTCATTATTCCCCGCGAGGCGGTTAGCCGCCCCATCACCTGCGCCGATAAATAAACTGGTCGGCGCTGGTTGCGCCGCCAATGGTGCGCCCTGAGACGTAAACCCGGTAGGGGCGAAAACCGCGACCAGGGTAGTAACAGCGATACCTGCGGTCAGCCACAGTTTATGTAATGCGCGATGGGGCAATCTGGGCACTCCTGTTTGATGCGGTCGGCAGGTTCCACCGGTAATTCGACACTGAAATCCTCTCACAAGTCAAAAATAACACGGTTTGCACGGTCCTCGACGGATTTTTTGGGGCTGGATGGCAAATGTTAACCCAGACACCTCCCCGGAGCCTGACCACATAACTCGTCAATGGAATAACGGGGAAGGTTAGCGAGAAATCGCGTGCTATAGTTTTGCCTTGGAAAAAGTCTGCCTGATAAACTGGCTCGGCACCGGACGCTCTGGCCCACGAGGTTGGGCGAGTGGGACTGTCGTCCATCCTGCCAGGCTGTCGGCGCGGATATTTGTGGGCCCAGGCCACAGAATTGCTAAATTGGTGGCGGTTGTTCGCACAGGGCCTATCCCCGCGCCACGCCAGTCACTTATGATAGCCACGTGCGGTGGATAATAACTTAACGCTCGGTTCAACCTAATTATCGGGGTAGGAATTTGCGTTCACATTCGGCCAGCCCGACCCTATTTGGAGATAACAACTCAGCCGATATAGCCCTGTCAATTCTCGACAGGCAGTCATCGGGGGTCGCGATTGTTAATAAACAGCTCGAGGTTATTTTCTGGAATAAGTGGATTGCCGAGTGGTCGGGAATCAGTGCGGACCACGCCATCGGTAAAAACTTTGCCAGCCTGTTTCCCGATCTGGTGAGTACGGATTTTCTGGTCGCCGTTGACAACGCCATTTACGACAGCCGCAGAGCCCAATGGTCGTTGGAAGTGGATCCCGAGCGCCTCGACATTATCGAATCCGGTATGACCACGGGCGATGGCGACCAGCCTTTGTGCCAGGTCAACTTTTCGTCGCTCCCACTGCCGCAAAAAGGTCCGGGATGCCTGCTGGAATTTTATGTGGCTGCGCTTAGCCCGACGGTGTCCCGGCGGCACTATTCGGTGAACCCCGCCGCGCGGCAGGAAATTCCCCTTAGTCGCTTCCCGGTTTATCTTGAAAGTGAATATCTGGCGGTATTGTTGATTGATGGCAACGGACTGATACAGGACGTCAACTCGCGCACCGAAAACATAACTGCCTACACCCGTGGGCAGCTGGTCGGCAAGCCCCTGCGTATCCTGTTTCCCGACTTGTCGGATATCGAAGAGGGGGAGGACTACCAGGAATTTATTGCAACCTGCCAGCGTCAGCGCAGCGGAGGTGTGATTGACGCGGTCACGGCGGATGGATTGACGGTGCAATTTGAGGTGGCCACTTATCGGGTAGTGACCCATGGCAATTTGCTGATGCTGGCCTGTCGGGACGCGACTCGGTCAGTCGGTGGTCAGGATGCATTACAGCGTCAACGGGAATTGTTGTCCGCCATATTTGGCCACGTAGCGGACGGTATTATTCTGACCGATCGCAATGGTGTCATTGAGCAAATCAATACCGTGGGCATGGAAATGCTGCGATTACGGCCCGGGCAGGGTATCGGTCGGCCCGTGGACGATGTGTTGCGGTTAACCGCTAGCGGTGGTGCTAAGGCACCGTCTCCGAGCAGGGAGGTTTTGCAGCGCGGCGCTGTGTACAGCACCCCCGACGATATCCACCTCGCGGTGGGCGGCGAAGAGGAGGTGCAGGTGATGGTCACCGCCGTGCCGTTGCGGGACGGCAAAAACAGTCTGACAGGCTGCCTGCTGGTATTCCGAACGGTTAGCGAGGCGCGCCAGGTGTCGACCCGTTTAACCTGGCAGGCGTCCCACGATCCCCTGACCCAGCTTGCCAACAGGCGCCAGCTCGATAGTGATATCGCGGATGCGATTAACGACGCGCAAAGTACCGGAAGCACGCATTATTTGCTGTATGTGGATCTCTATAATTTCGCGGTCGTGAACGATACCTGCGGCCAGGCCGCGGGAGATGAATTGCTGCGTCAGTTCGGGCGGCTGTTATCGCAGTTGGCGGCGGCGCATGATGTTGTCGCCAGAACGGGCAATGACGAGTTTGCCCTATTGCTGTGGAATCAGGATGCCGCGGCCGCGCGGGATTTCGCCGAGCAGCTATTATTCCAGGTCAAGGC
>JBFJMM010000160.1:0-5393 GCA_041633885.1 Porticoccaceae bacterium | reverse complement strand
GAGCTGGACCCCGCCACGTTTATGTAACGCGACGTACCGGCGGACCACCTACTTTTCGCCGGGTTTGTGCACGGATTTTTCCAGCGCATCCGCCCATATGAAAGATTTTTTCGCGTCGGTATCGGGTCGATAGGTGCGTTGCAGCCCATGCAGAAAGTTGCGCAGAATCTGATCCTGACAGATGCGGTAGTGGCGGTGAGTCGGTTTGCGAAAAAATGCGCTCAGCTCGTGCTGACTGATGTTAGACCCCCCCAGCGCCAATATCGACAACACATCATCGGCGCGAAGATTGAGGGCGATTTTTAATTTATTAAAGATAACATTGTTGGTCAAACGCGATTCGGGCACCGCTGGCACCCCCTCTTTTTTGCCGCGTCTGTCGTTGATCAGGCCATTCAGAAAAATCGCCAGCTCGACGTCAGAACATTCAACAAACGCGGCATCCTCGTCCTTCTTTAGCCAGCTACTTATCTGTTGCCGGGTAACCTTATGGTCGGCCTGGCCAAACAGGGCAATCATTTTCGCGTCGCTATAATCGAAAATATAACGCACGCGGCGCAACACATCATTATTAATCACCAGGGACTCCCCGACGTGTTATCACCCACGGTCGTCGTCAGGCGAATGCCGTCCTTGTGAATAACGATAAGGCGTTTTTTGTACAATCCACCCAGCGCTTTTTTAAACGCGCCCTTGCTCATACCGAACAGATCTGCGATTAATTCTGGCGACGACTTGTCGTGCACCGCTGCAAACCCCTGTTGCTGCTGGAGATAGCTCATAATGATATCTTCGTACTTTTCGCGGGTTTCTCGACCGCCCTGTAAGCTTAAATCAATCTTGCCGTCGGACCGAATGTATTTAATGTAACCATTGATATGCTGACCAAAACTCAGGCGCTGATGCACGTCACCTTTATATAACAGGCCCCAGTGACTGTGATTGATAATCGCTTTAAAACCCAGATCGGTGGTATTGGCGATAATTAAATCAACCGGCTGCTGTGGTGCGAAATTGTGGGGCCTGTCATCGTCCAGAAAATGATCGATTTTGGACGAGGCGGTAATACGTCCATCGACCCGATCCAGATACAGATACACCAGGTAGGAACGCCCGACTTCCATCGGTCGGTGCTGCTCCGCAAATGGCACCATTACGTCCTTATCAAGCCCCCAATTGAGAAATGCACCAACCGATGTGGTATCCACCACTTCGAGATAGGCGAACTCGCCGACACTCGCCTTCGGTTTTTGGGTGGTGGCCACCGGGCGATCTTCGGAATCGAGATACAGAAATACTTCGATCGCATGCCCCACAGACAGGCCACGGGGTGAGTATTTGCGGGGCAACAGCACCTCGCCAACGTCCCCGGCATCGAGATAGGCACCAAATTCCACCATCCTGACCACGTTTAACCGGTGGATTTTACCAATCGTTATCATTAAAGGTTCTCTAGGCCGAAGATCTGCACTGAACCGGTATTATAGCGTTCAAGTATCGCCATCACCGCACCCGTTCGCGGGTACGGCCCCCACGGGCACTCCTGGTCACAAACCGCCAATAGTTGCCACACACATGACTGTAATAGCCGGTCAGCGCTGCGTGGTGAGGAACGGTGAGGGGCTCGGGCGCGACAACATCCGAAACGGGGCACGATTGCTATTTGGATGTAGCAGCGACAATATGACATTTGAAAAGATATCACGGGAGTGACACGTGCCTGTACGCACCGGAACAGAATATCTCGAAAGTCTGCGCGATGGTCGCCGGGTATGGCTAGCCGGGGAACGGGTCGACGACGTTACCACCCATCCAGCCCTCGCCGCGTGCGCGCGCAGCGTAGCCGATGTCTACGACCTTCAGCACTGCGCGGAGCACCAGAACATACTCACCATGCTGTCTCCGTCCACTGGCGACCGGGTGAGTCTCGCCTATCTGGAGCCGAAGTCAGGCGACGACCTGATTCGGCAGCGCAAAATGTACGAGTTTCTGGTGCGACGTGCTGGCGGCGTGGCGGCGCGCCTGCCCCATCATCTCGCCACCGTGGCCCTTGGGCTATACGACATACGCGATCTGCTGGCGGAGGAAGATCCGGCGTATGCCGAGAACGCCTGTCGCTTTTTCGAGTTCTGTCGCGAACAGGATCAGAGCATCGGCACCGTATTCTACGATCCCTTTCACCAGTCCCGCTCGGGATCCCGACCGGACTATCTGAAAGTGGTAGAGCGGCGCTCCCAGGGGGTTGTGGTACGCGGTGCCAAGGGTGTCGGCACCCAGACGCCCTACGCCAACGAAATACTCTGTATGACGGTACCGCGACCCGACCTGCGCCCGGACGAGGTATTGTATTTTGCCGTACCGGCGGACACGCCCGGACTGCAATTTATCTGCCGGGAGCCCCTGACACCGAACAACCCGCTGGACCATCCGCTGGCCGCAAACTGGGATGAAATGGATGCCATCGTGGTGTTTGACGATGTGTTGGTTCCGTGGGACAGGATTTTCTATATGCGCAAGGACAACCCGTCCGATCCCACCCTGTATGGACGCCTGCTGTATGGGGCGGTCAATGTCGGTCCCTGGTATGTGCTGGTGCGCATGGCAGTCAAGGCCGAAGTGTTAATCGGCATCTGCGCTGCGGCCACCGAATATTTAGGAACTGCGGAACAAACCAACGCCAGGGAGGCCCTCGCCGACGCGATTGTCTATCTGGAAACCATGCGCAGCTTCATACTGGCCGCCGAGGCAAAGCCACTGCGCTCCGCCTCTGGCCTCGCACTGCCGGACCCGGTACTCGCCCAGGCGGCCCGCGTCTTCGCCATTGAAAACTATCCACGTATTATTCATCTTATCCGCGAACTGTGTGGCGCCAGCATCCTCACCGCGCCGGGCCGAGCTGATCTGGACAACCCCCAGATTGCGGCCTGGGTCGATCGCTATTATGTGGGCGACGATCCCCAGGCTCAGGATCGGTTTCGCATGCTCAAACTCGCCTGGGAATACGCCTGCGACTCGTTTGGTTCGCGCCAGTTGTTGTTCGAGATGTTCAATGTGACCAGCCTGGCAACCAATAAACAGCGGCTCACTGCGGCCTATGATGTGGCGCCCCACATCGCACTGGCCAAACGGCTGGCGGGAATCACGCAGGAATAAACACGCGGCAAGAATAATCACGCCGTAATAAAAAGGCATCTGACGCTGGCCAGCCCTCAGTCCTGTTCGGACAGACTTTCCCGATAGCCCGGGTATTTGGGATTGGCGATTGCCAACTTCGCCTGCACGGTTTCACGTACGTGTTGCGCAACCGCCTCGCGCTGATCATCCATCTCACCGGAGCGAATTTTGCTACAGAGTTCGGCATTGAGGCTATCCAGCGCCGCGGACATCGTCTCGTCCACCGCGGTGTGGCCCAGTAAATTTTGCAAACCTTCCAGCTCATCTCGATCCGCTCGGTCGCCCAGCACCAACTCGCGCTCCACGATACGCAGGATACTGGCAGCAACCCGGCATTTATAACTACTGGCACCTGACAACTGCGGCAGCACTTCCCGGTTTAAAAAGGCTTCCACGCCGGCCAGCAGTTCTGACGCGTTGGCTCTATCCTGTGGCATGGTCAGGCTTCCTCAATAAGCTGGAGTAAATCAATTTCAGTTTCGCAGGCGCGACGCCCAATGGCCATATGTTCGAAAGAATCGATCAATCCGGACAGGTGCTTATAGGCCTGAAACATGCAAATAATGCCCCACTTGAGGGTGCCGAATACTTCCCAGAAATGTACGCTTTGCGGATCGACGCTACCACCGCCAGCGTCCTCGTAGCCCGCAAACAGATCGTCCCGTTGGCCAAAGCCACCGACGGGATGTGCATTTCTGCCGAAGCGCCAGGAGCGCACGCACAGCCAGCCCAGGTCTTCCATCCCATCCCCGATATGGGCGAGTTCCCAGTCGAGTACCGCGCGAATACCCTGCGGGCCAACCACCAGATTACCGTTGCGAAAATCCCCATGGACCAGGCCGACGGTACGCTGTTTCGGACAATGTTGTTCAAGCCAACGAAACGCCAGCTCAAACGCCGGGTGGTACTCGCCACGGCCTACAGCGGTTTGCTTTTGGTAAAACTCGCTAATGCCGTCCAGTAATTCCCGGTAGTAGCTGAGTAACTGATCCACCGGCATCTGTACCAAACCCTGCGGCAATGTATTCACATCCACTGCATGCAAACGTGCCAGTATCTGCCCACACTGTCGCGCCATCATGGTGCGCGCGTCGGCAAGCGCAGCGTCGCGCAGAATACGCGGGGCCAGCACTTCCCCTTCAATGCGATCCATGACATAGCCTGCGCCGAGGGCGTGACCCTCAGGCAGCGTAAAATGTACCTGCGCCACGAGTCCGCCGGCGGCATAAACCACCTGCTGCAATTCGGCCTCGGTGGTGCGATCCAGGGAATAGGCAGTCTTACCACTGCGCCAACCGCCTTGGCTTCCCGCTTCGCTGTGGCCAGGATCGCGCCGCAGGATCAAGCCCCGACGAGTGCCGTCCGCCTGTACCAGATCGAAGGACCAGGTTTCCCGTGATGCACCACCGATCATTTTTTCAACGGCCTGTATTTGCCCACTGCAAAAGTGTCGGCTGTCCTCCTCGGCCAGCAGCGCGGCGACCTGGGCGCTATCGTCGCCGACCGGCGGCAGCGATTCGGTCATGGGGTGGTTTGCAGCGTCATAGTTCCGAGATCATAGTTACGAGGCCATAGTTACAAGGCGATAGCTTCAGGGCCATAGTTACGAGGCCATACCGATCGGCCTACCGTCGACCATCTGGTCGAGATACTCCGACAAACCGTATCCGACCAGGCCATTACAGCGATATTCCGTCATACCTTCGGTGATACGTGTCAGCAACTCGGTACCGTCCGCGAGGGTGCGCCGATTGCGCAGGGGAATCAGGGACATGACCCGCCCCTCAATTGTGTACTCCGCGTGATCGGTTCTGGCCCAGGCGGTAAGGGACGTCTGGTAATAGTTGTCATCCCAGTTTGATTCTATCTTTACGTCGCGAATTAAATCGTAGCGCCCCTTGTTCAACACCATGCCACCGATCAGCCTGCGGCCATCGCCCAGGGTTTTATTGAGGCACATAATCGCGAAGTCCTCGCTAAAACTCATGGGCAGCCAGCGATAAAATTTCACATTCTGCCAATAGCGCGGCCCCCAGCTGTGGTCGCGCAATCCGAGACCGGTGATAGCGTAGACCTGCCCGCCAATAACGATTTTACCGGTACCCGCGATGTGCTGTTCGTAGTGACCCACATAAAACCCCGCGTTGGGATTATCTTGCAACGCAGAGCCATCGGCGTTAACCGGTTCGCCGCCGTACATGGGTGACACGCCGCGATAG
>JBFJMM010000159.1:0-5395 GCA_041633885.1 Porticoccaceae bacterium | reverse complement strand
GCGGAAGTCGATCCACCGGGGCCGGCCAGTGGTGAGTTTCATGTGATTCGCGGACCCAGCTGGCGGCACAGCTCAATTACCGAGTTGCGCCTGGCGTTCCGGGATTACGGGGTCGATAGCCGCGACGACGTGGGCTTTCGCGTCGCCCGCTACGCGCAGTAATATTCAGGAGTGATTAACAACATGGCACAAACTCGCGGACGACCGTTAGTACTGCTGCTCACGCTGGGCTGTCTGGCGGGACTGGCCCACGCTGCCCCGCCCGCGGAAACCGCCAACGACGCAGCGCCCCCTGCCCAGGACGGCGACGCCCCACGCAAGGTGCCAGCACCGGCAAAAACCGGTTCGGAGCCATCCGTGGCTGCGCCCGAAGCGTCGCGTCCCAATGTGGACTTCAAGCCCAGCGAGGAAATATCGGAAGATTTTTCGGTGGCGTTTCCGACGGATATTTAGGTACCGGGCAGCGGCAATTGACCGTTGCGAAAGCGGCGGCAATGTATCAGCATACGCGGCAGATACACCTTTACTTGCATACCCATCAATGCAGGACATGACCATGCGCAAACCGGCGTCGTCGGAATTTCTGTATCAGGTGATCGCGCTGATGCTGGCAATCATTGTGGTACATACGCTCTATGTGACCCTGGTCCGCCCCCAGGCCAATGCCATTATTGCGCAGCAGATGGCCCGCGAAGCCGCCGGTGAAAGCTACATCACACAACGCTCGGTGTACGTGGTGATCAAGGATTACGAACAGGAGTCCTGCTTTATATTGATGTTATGGGCGCTCGCTATCATGGGTTTTAAGGCGCAACGCGCCGTGCAGGAAAGCAAGCTGCTGACACAACCGCTGTTGCAGGTCGCCGATGGCACGCGCATTCTGCCCGAGGATGCGCGGCAGTTTTCGCGCCCGATTCAGGCGTTGCCCCCGCTGCAACTCAGCTATCTGTTACCGCGGGCCCTGCTCGCGGGTTTGCGCCGCTTCAGCGCCACGCGCAGTATTCAGGACGTATCCCAGGCAGTGAGCGAAGTGTGCGACACCGAGTCCAACCGCCTCGACTCCGAACTCTCCATGGTGCGTTACATCGCCTGGGCGATACCTTCGATTGGCTTTATCGGCACCGTGCGCGGCATCGGCGAGGCCCTCGCGCAAGCGCACAAGGCAGTACAGGGAGATATCATCGGTGTCACCACCAGCCTGGGCGTCGCATTCAATTCAACCCTGATCGCACTGGTCATCAGTATCGGCGTCATGTTTTTTATGCATCAGTTGCAGTTGCTACAGGAGCGGCTGGTACTCGATACCCACGGTTATTGCGACGAATACCTGCTGCGCCACCTGAAGGCAGATTGAGCAACCCTGGGTTTCGCGCCGGAGAGTAATGTTGACCCTAGCAGTTCTGGAACTTAACGATAGCGGTATTCAGTGGCGGCATAACGAACACCACGCGGTGAGCCCCGGCTACGCGATCGTCACCGACAGCGGCATCATTACCGGCACCCCGGCGCTGCGCAGAGCCTGGCTGGAACCACAGTGCAGTTTTAATCACTACTGGCATCAGCTCAATCTGACGCCCCTACCGCTGCGCACCGATTTCGCCCGCCACGCGGCGGATCTGGCCTATGCCCAACTCCAGCAGTTGCATCGCGACATGGGTGCTCCCAGCGAAGTAATTTTTACCGTGCCCAGCAATATGTCCAGCGATCAGCTGGCGCTGCTACTGGGACTGGTCAACGCGGCGGGATTTCAGGCCGCGAGCGTGGTCGATGCCGCCGTGGCAGCGAGTGTCAGCAGCGGCCAGCAAGGTTCCTTGTTGTATGTGGATATCCAGTTGCACACGGTGGTGATCACAGTCATTGACGCCGCCGGCAGCGTTGCCCGGGGAGCGGTGGAATCGTTGCCGGAAATCGGCCTGAAGGTACTCCACGATCACTGGGCGCAGTGGCTCGCCAACGCCTTTATCCGCCAATATCGCTACGACCCGTTGCACACGGCGGCGGGGGAACAGCAGCTGCGCGACCGCTTACCGGACTGGCTCTCCATGCTCGTAGACGAACCGGAAGTGGCGGTGGAATTGAGCGCACCACAGGGAAATTTCCGTCTCAATGTATTGCGTAGTGAACTGGTTGCAGTCCACGCCCATCGCCTGGCACGTTTAACCCAGGCCATCGCCCGCTATCCGTCGGCAACGTTATTAATAAGTCAGCGCGTGGCCGCGCTGCCGGGCCTTGCGGAATACTTACCGGGCGCGACGGTGGTACCGTACAACGGCGCGCTGCACGGCTGCGAACTAAGCGCGGACGCCCTGTGCCGCGACCAATCAGACGGGTTGCACTTTGTGACTGCCCTGCCCTTTGTCGGCGCGCACTCGTCACCCTCCCCTGCGCCACACGCGCGACGGGTACCCACGCACCTGGTCTACCACCACCGGGCCTACCCGATCGGCAAGGGCATCGGGATACGGCACGGCGACACTGGCCTGCAATTTAGCGACAGCGATGGGGCGCCCACCGCGCTGCAACTGCAGGACGATAAGCTGGTGATGCGCAGCAGTGACGACGGGATCCGTTGTCGCGGCGCGCGCACCGATCTACAGTGTGGCGATCAGATTGAAATAGGAACACACCAGATCGGCCTGATCGAGGTGTTGTAAGGTGCGACGACAGCAGCGACGGATCAGCACGTTCAGCCTGTCGTTTCTGGATATCATGGCCTGTGGTTTTGGCGCCGTCACACTTCTGTTTCTGATTCTGAAACACGGCGCCATGGACGCCGCCACGGACGAGCCGCGCTTCGCTACGGAAATCGAATTGCTGCACCAGGACCTGCGCCAGGGTGAGCAGGAACTCGCGCAGCTGCGCAACAGCCTGGCGGATATTGAGCAACAGGCGGTCGCAGCGCAGGGTCTGGCGGATCGCGTGCAAACGCAAATCAGCGACAAAACCCGCGAACGCAGCATACAAAGCGACGTCCAGGCAGAGATTCCCCTGTTGCGCAAGAAAGTACGGGAACTGGAAAAAAAAACGTCTGAGTTAAGGGAAACGGGGCGCGACAAAGATCTGCGCCGCTTTGTCGGCGACGGCGATCGCCAGTATCTGACCGGACTGAAACTCGGCGGGCGGCGCATCCTGATACTGGTGGACAGCTCGGCGAGCATGCTCGACGACAGCATTGTCAACATTGTACGGCTGCGCAATATGAGCCCCGGCGTGCAGCGCAATGCGGCGAAGTGGCGCCGCGCCGTGCGCACTGTCGAGTGGCTGGTGGCGCAGATACCCCGCGACAGTCAATACCAGATTTATACATTCAATACCGTTGCACAGGCGCTCAATCCCGCCAGCGACGGGCGCTGGCAAAACGCGAACGACAGCGCCAGCCTCGACACCGCGCTGCGCGCCCTCAAACAGCAGGTTCCCCACGACGGCACCAGCCTGGCAAACGCGTTTGCAGTGGTTAACACCCTGACACCCCGGGCAGACAACATTTTTTTAATTACCGACGGCCTGCCCACCCAGGGGCCAAAACCGCCCCGCGGCACGACGGTATCCGGCAAGGAGCGGGTCAAATTATTTGGCGAAGCGGCACAACGCCTGCCCCGGGGCATACCGGTTAATATCGTATTGTTCCCCATGGAGGGCGATGCGGATGCCGCCGCGCTGTTCTGGCAATTGGCGCTGGCCAGCAAGGGGGCGTTTTTGAGCCCCGCCAGTGACTGGCCATGACGCCGGGCGCTGTCGTCGAATGCCGGCCATGGGGGTCTTCACCGGAATGATTACCTATGCTACGGGGCGGAGACCGTGATGCGACGTAAACGGCGCTTTCTCGAGGAAGTCAGCATTTCCTTTCTCGACGTGATCAGCTGCGGATTTGGCGCGATCGTACTGCTGCTGATTATCGCGCGCGTTGTCGACACCACTGCGCCGCCGCAGGCGCCACTGACCAGCGAAAGTGTCGAGGCGTTACAGGCGCAACTGTTCGACCTGCGCGCCGACGCGCAGGTTGTGAGCCTGGCGTTAACCAGCAAGCAGGAACAGTTGTCTGAGCTGCGAGACAATATCGCCCGCCTGCGGGAACGGCTGGCCAGCCTTGAGCGCCGCGAGGACGCTGTGGCCGACGTGGCTACCACGGAACGGGACGAGCTGACCCTTGCCCTGCAGATTCTCAGCGAAGAAATGCAACGCCTGCTGGGTGAAAACAGCCGCAGTAAAAACCAGTTGGTGGGCGGCATTCCGGTAGACAGCGAATACATCATCTTTATCATCGACACCTCAGGCAGTATGTTCAACTACGCCTGGCCACGGGTACGCAAGGAGATGATTAACGTGCTGGATATTTATCCTCGGGTAAAAGGTCTACAAATCATGAACGACATGGGGGACTACATGTTTTCCGGGTACCGGGGCAAATGGATTCCCGACACGCCGGGGCGGCGCAAGGCCATTATTCAACGGCTCGCCAGTTGGACCCCGTTCAGTAACTCCAGCCCCGTGGAGGGCATTGAGCGCGCCATTCGGGCATTTTACGCGCCGGACAAAAAAATCAGCCTGTACGTTTTTGGCGACGATTTCACCGGCGGCTCCATCCGAAATGTCCTGACCACGGTCGACAGAATGAACCGGGAGCGGCGCCGGGGGGAGCGACTGGTGCGCATTCATACGGTGGGCTTTCCGGTACACTTTCTGGCGCCGGGAGGACGCGCGCAGACCGCCAGCCGCTTCGCCGCGCTGATGCGCGAACTGAGTTACCGCAACGGCGGAACCTTTGTCGGGCTCAACGGCCTCAACTAATGATGGGAAGCCAATAACATGCCGCCAGGGTTGATCCGTTCACTCGCCGCAATGGCCATCCTGGCATTGACGGGCTGCGCCACGGAGGTGGTGGTGGAAGGGTCCTTTCCCCCAGCCCTGACGCGCCCCCTGCCGGTCAACGCTACGCTGGTATTTGACCAGCCGTTTCGCGAGTACATCTTTCGCAATCAAGGCTCGCGGGAGGTGAGTATTGCCGTGGGCACCACCCAAATGGCCCTGTTTACCAGCGTCGCCCGCAGCATGTTTCAAGGCATCGCCACCCTCGACCAACTGCCCCCGTCCGCGACCTCCGAGTTGATCATTATGCCGGTGGTGGAGGAAGTGCAGGTGGCAATGCCCAGTGAAACCCAACTGAATATTTTCGAGGTGTGGATCAAATACAATATTCGCGTGTTTGATGGCAACGCGCAGCCCGTCGCCGACTGGATCATGCCCGCCTACGGCAAGACTCCCACCCGTTTTCTCAAATCCGACGCCGAGGCCCTCAACCAGGCAGCCATCGTCGCGCTGCGAGACGCCGGTGCCAATCTGGTGACCGGCTTCGCACGGGTGCCCGAAATCAGGGACTGGCTGGCCGCCAGGCCCG
>JBFJMM010000158.1:0-5419 GCA_041633885.1 Porticoccaceae bacterium | reverse complement strand
TTATTGGCGGTGGACAAGGATCCGGAAGCCTGCGCGGTGGGTGAGGAGCGTTTTGCCGGGGATCGACGTTTTGAGATGGTGCACGGGTCCTTCGCTGAATTGGCGGAGCGTCTCGCGCAACGCGGCCAGGCCGGAACGGTGGCCGGCGTGTTGCTGGACCTCGGCGTTTCCTCACCGCAACTGGATGATGCCCACAGAGGTTTCAGCTTCAGCAAGGATGGCCCCCTCGATATGCGTATGAACAGCGCGGCGGGAATCAGTGCGGCGCAATGGCTGGCCACGGCGGCTGAACAGGATATTGCGCAGGTGCTTAAGGAGTACGGTGAGGAGAAATACGCACGGCGCATGGCCCGTGCGATTGTCGCGGCGCGCGGACAGAAAGCCATTACCACCACCGGTGCCCTGGCCCACATTATTTCTACGGCCAATCCGGCCTGGGAAAAAGGCAAGCACCCGGCCACCCGTGCGTTCCAGGGTATCCGCATCTTTATTAATCGGGAGCTCGAGGATCTGCAGGTTTTTCTGGGGCAGGTGCTCGACCTGCTACGGCTCGGGGGGCGGCTGGTGGTGATCAGTTTTCACTCCCTCGAGGATCGCATCGTCAAGCGTTTTATTCGCGATCACGAACGCCCGGTGCTGCCGCGCGGCGTACCGGTTCTCGAGCGCGATATCCCGCGCCGTATGCGCAGCGTGGGCCGGGCGGTGCGTCCTGCCCCTGCTGAGGTGGACGACAATCCGCGCGCCCGCAGTGCGGTGATGCGGGTTGCAGAAAAGCTGGTGTGACCACCGCCATGGTTTTCGTTATGTCGGGCAGATGGACGGGCAGATGGGCGGGCAGATGGACGGGCAGGTGGGTGCTGGGGTTGTGGCTGGCGGTTATGAGTAGCGCGCTGGGCGTGGTGGTGACCAGTCACGCCTGCCGACAGTTGTACGCCGAGCTGGCATCACTGCAGCAGCAGGAAAATCAACTGCAGGTGGAGTGGGGTCAGTATTTGTTGGAGCAAAGTTCCTGGGCGTCCCTGAGTCGCATTGAGCGCCAGGCGACGGAGAAGTTGGGTATGCATGTCCCGGCGACGGACAAAATTATTATGGTTACACCCTAATGGATAAACCGCTGAAGACGGCTGCATCGGGGGTGCTGGCACTGGCCCGCTGGCGCTATCTGGTAGCGGTTGCGGCGCTGGTGGCGTTGCCGGTGGTAGCTGTCTGGCACATTGCGGGCTTGCAGGTGATGCCCGACCGGGATCGGGGGTTTGCATTTTTGCAAAGCCAGGGAACCGCCAGAACGGTTCGAGTAGAACCGATCCCGGCCTATCGCGGCGTGATTTCCGATCGCCGCGGCGAGCCGTTGGCGGTGAGTACGCCGGTGGTGTCCCTGTGGGCCAACCCACAACTGGTGGTGGGTGACGACGACCGCATCGTATTGCTGGCCCGCGCACTCGGTGTGGATGCCCAGCAGTTACGAAGGCGCTTCGAACAGTTTCGAAATAAAGAGTTTATGTATCTCGTCCGGCAGCTGACCCCCGACGAGGCGGAAAAAATCCTGCGTCTCGATATCGCGGGGGTGTACGGTCAGCAGGAATACAAACGGTTTTATCCCGCTGGCGAAGTGGTGGCCCAGTTGGTCGGATTTACCAACATTGATGACCGTGGACAGGAGGGTATGGAGCTGGCGTACGAACGGCAGCTCGCCGGGGTGCCGGGTGCCAAGCGCGTGATCAAGGATCTCAAGGGTCGGGTAATTAAAGACCTGGAATTGGTGCGTAGCGAAAAACCGGGAAAAAATCTCACCCTGAGTATTGATTTACGCCTGCAGTATTTAGCCTACCGGGAGTTGAAGGCGGCCATTGGCCGTTTTCAGGCCGCGTCCGGTTCGGTGGTGGTGGTGGATGTGCGCAGCGGGGAAATTCTGGCGATGGTGAATCAGCCCTCCTATAACCCCAATGATCGTACGCGCCTCGACACCGGCGCCATGCGCAACCGGGCGGTGACCGATCTGGTGGAGCCCGGCTCGTTGATGAAACCACTGACCGTAGTGGCGGCGCTGGAAAGTGGCAAATTCACACCGGATTCCATCATCGACACCAGTCCCGGCTACGTGCGCGTCGACAACAAGACATTTGTCGACCACAGTAATTACGGCCCGTTGACGGTCACCGGCATCTTGACCAAATCCAGCCAGGTGGGGATTACCAAGATGGCGCTGGAGTTACCGCCGGAGCATATCCGCGACGTGTTCGAGCGGGTGGGCTTGGGTCGCGATACCGGCACCGGTTTTCCGGGTGAAGGTGTCGGAAGTCTGCCGGGCAAGCAGCGCTGGCGGGCGATTGAGCGAGCCACGTTTGCGTTTGGTTACGGGCTGTCGGCGACACCCCTGCAGCTCGCCCAGGCGTACGCCGTGTTAGCCAATAACGGCGTTCATCAGCCGATCAGTTTACTCAAGCGGGAACGCGGCGGAGCCGTTGTGCCCGGAGAACAGGTAATTGATCCCGCAGTGGCGCTGACCGTACGCACCATGCTGCAAAACGTGACCTTGCCCGGCGGCACCGGCACCCGCGCGGCGATTCCAGCCTACGGGGTTGCGGGCAAAACGGGTACTGCCCACAAGGTGGGTGCGGAGGGTTATCAGAAAAGTCGCTACATTTCCCTTTTCGCGGGCATGGTGCCGGTGCACAACCCGAGACTGGTAACGGTGGTGGTGGTGAATGACCCGCAGGGCGGAAGCTATTTTGGCGGGCTGGTTGCGGCACCGGTATTTGCCCGTGTCACTGCCGATGCGTTGCGTTTATTGAATATCGCGCCGGAGCTGCTGGACGGCAAACAGGCTCTCGCCGGGGACGGCAAAACGGCGCGGGGGGATAAGACGTGATGTCGGCCGCCAACCAGCAAGGGGTCGCGACGTTGGGTTCGCTGTTGCCCCAGGTACCGCTCGCCCCGGGCGTGGCCGGCCTGCCGGTGGCAGCATTAAAGTTGCACAGTGGGGAGATCGATCCTGCGCGCATGGAGGGTGGCGTGCAGTGCGCGGGAGACGTGTTTGTTGCGGTACCCGGAGCGCGGGTTGATGGTCGGGATTTTATTGCACAGGCCGTAGCGGCCGGAGCTGTTGCGGTGCTCACGGAAGCGTATAACGGGACCGAGACTGGCACCGCAGCGGGGCCTGACCTGGCCGCCTTGGAGGCCGTGCCGATTATTCAGGTATCTGGTTTGGCTGCCCAGCTGAGTGCAATCAGTGCGCGATTTTACGCGGACCCCAGTGCCCATCTGACCGTGACCGGGGTCACTGGCACCAACGGTAAAACCACCTGTAGCCAGTTACTGGCCCAGTTATTTGATGTGCTTGGGGAAACGGCCGGCGTGATGGGTACGTTGGGCTGGGGGGCAGTGGGTGTGGCGGATGAGGGGCTGGTCGACACGGGTATGACCACCCCCGACGCGATCCACACTCAGCAAATTCTCGCCGCGCTACGCGATCAGGGTGTGCGGCGTGTGGTCATGGAAGTGTCGTCCCACAGCCTGGTGCAGCAACGCGTCGCGGCGGTGCATTTTGATACTGCGATTTTTACTAATTTGAGTCGCGACCATCTCGATTACCACGGTTCCATGGAAGATTATCGCGCTGCAAAAGCGCAGTTGTTTGCACAGCCGGGTTTGCGGCGCGCGATTATCAATCGGGACGACCCGGCCGGTCTGGCGATATCCCGAAACCTGCCGGTCGGAATTGACCGTTACCTGTATGCCATTGCCGATCGGCAGGCGGATATCCATGCCGCTACCTGCACCCTGTCGGCGCAGGGTATAGAGGCCCATATCGTCAGTCCCTGGGGGGATGGCGTATTGCGTAGTCAGCTGTTAGGTGAATTCAATCTTGGCAATTTACTCGCAGTCGTCAGCGCGGCCTGCGCCCAGGGATTTGCACTTTCGAACGTGTTGGCGGCAGTGCCGCGGTTAACACCGGTGCCGGGGCGCATGCAGCTGGTTGATGCGGCCCTGCCACCCATGGTGGTGGTCGACTACGCCCACACACCCGATGCCTTGCATAAGGCGTTGGCGGCGCTGCGCAGCCATTGTGTGGGCGAACTGTGGTGCGTGTTTGGCTGCGGCGGGGATCGCGATCGCGGCAAGCGCGCGCAAATGGGCGCCATTGCCGAGGCGCACGCGGATCGGATCGTGATTACCAGCGACAACCCTCGCGGCGAAAAACCGCAACGGATTGTCGACGATATTCTGGATGGCATCCGTAGCGGGAGCGCGCAGGTTATGACGGATCGTCGGGAAGCCATTCGCTACGCGATTCTGACGGCACAGCCGGGCGATATGGTGTTGATTGCCGGTAAGGGACACGAGACCTATCAGTGGGTGGGTGAAAACCGCTGGCCGTTCAGCGATATGGCCGAGGCGCGTCTCGCCCTGCGGGCGCGGGTGTCGCCATGACGGTGCGCGATTTGACGTTGTCCCAGGCGGCGCAGTCTTTCGGTGGAACGCTGCTCTATCCGGATTGCCGCTTTAACGCGGTGTCCATCGATACCCGTACCTTGCGTCGTGGCGATCTGTTTATCGCGGTGCGCGGTGCGCGTTTTGACGGTCACGACTTCCTGCCGCAGGCGGCGCAGAGCGCTTGTGGGATAGTGGTGCAGCAGCCGGATAAGGGGATTCCGCTACCGCAATGGGTGGTCCCCGATACGCTGGTGGCCCTGGGTCAGTTGGCGAGTCTTGGCAGGGAGCAGTTTTCCGGACCGGTGATCGCGATCACGGGTAGTAGCGGTAAAACCTCGGTCAAGGAAATGGTGGCGGCGATTTTGAATGACTGCGGGCCAACCCTGGCGACCCGGGGTAATTTGAACAATCACATCGGTGTACCACTGACGCTACTGGGCCTGGCGGTGCAGCATCGCTACGCGGTGATAGAGATGGGTGCCAGCGCACCGGGAGAAATCGCCTATGCCTGTGGCATCGCCCGGCCCACGGTGGCGCTGGTCAATAACGTAATGCCCGCCCATGTCGAGGGGTTTGGTTCCCTGGCGGGTGTGGCGCGGGCTAAAGGCGAAATTTATCGCGGGTTGGGCGCAACGGGCACGGCAGTACTGAATCTGGATGAGCCCTGGGTGAGCGAATGGCGCGCTACCCTGCCGTGCGTTAACACTCTGACCTTCAGTGTTGCCGATCAACAGGCGGACATGAGGGTCGCCGAGGTCGTTTTCGACGGCACCGGTTGTGCGGCGTTTACGCTGCTGACCACATCCGGCAGCGTCCCCGTAAAACTGCGGGTCAGTGGGCGTCACAATTTGGCTAATGCCGTCGCCGCATCGGCCTGTGCGTTGGCGGCGGGCGCCTCCCTGGCGAATATTTCGGCGGGACTGGCAAACGTCATGCCGGTGCAAGGGCGCATGGAATTTAAGCGTGGCAGCAACGGTGTGCGAAT
>JBFJMM010000157.1:0-5459 GCA_041633885.1 Porticoccaceae bacterium | reverse complement strand
GAGACGCTGAAAGCATACGTGTCCGAAACGGGCAAAATAGTTCCCAGCAGAATTACCGGGACCAAAGCCAAATACCAGCGCCAGTTAGCCACGGCTATCAAGCGGGCGCGGTTTTTGTCGCTGTTGCCCTACACGGATAGCCACAGCTAAGCATCGCCTCGACATCATGATGCGCGTACTGGCGGAATTTATTATGGCCGGGCGGTGGCGGGCGGCTGCGGTCGCGTCGCTCGGCAATCTGCTGCCGTTGATAAGTCCGGCCACGGTGGGTCTGGTGACATTGCGCCAGGGGGCGACCGAAGGCTTGTTGGTGGCCCTGTGGGGAGCACTGCCGCTGCTGGTGGCGTTGTCGGCGGGAGAAGCCAGCCCGGTGATGATGTGGGCATCCGTTGCGGTGGTGGCGGTGATATGGATAGGCGCGGAGATATTGCGCAATGCGGCGTCCTGGTCCCTGGCGCTGACAGCGATGGTGCTGATTAGCGCTGTTGCGGCGCTACTGATTGGGGCGTTTTTGAGCGAGCCGGTAGTTACCATCCAGAACGCGGTAACGCAGTGGTTGCAGAGGCTCCAGCCGGACGACCAACAGGCGCAGATGGCCAGCATGGCCAGCGTGCCCTTTGTGATTGGCTTTGTGGCCTGGGTAATTTGCGTCAGTACGGTGGCGAGTTTGCTGGTGGCGCGGTGGTGGCAGGCGATATTGTACAATCCGGGTGGCTTTCGTCGCGAGTTTCACGGCCTGCGACTGGAGCCACGGTTGGCTACGGCGCTGCTGGTGGGCGTACTCGGATCGTATTTATTGCCCGCGGATTACATCAGCTGGAGTGGATTGCTGAGCCTGCCACTGTTGTTGAGCGGTCTGGCGTTGGTGCATCACCTGGTCGCCGTCGCGCCCCTTGGCGTGCATTGGCTGGTGGCGTTATACGTGGGGCTTGTGGTGGTCGGGCCCTTGAGCCTGGTGCTGGTGGGGCTGGGATTTATCGACAGCTGGATGGATTTGCGTTCCCGGTATAGCGCGCGTCGCGGACCGGGTCGTTCGGATTGATAGCAGAGGATAGTAGCGATGGAAGTCATTCTTCTCGAAAAAGTGGGCCGTGTAGGCGGTATCGGTGACAAGGTTACCGTCAAGCCCGGCTATGGCCGTAATTTTCTAATCCGCACCGGCAAGGCGATCTTTGCCACAGCGGAAAATATTGCCGAATTTGAGCGGCGTCGCGCGGATCTGGAAAAGGCGGCCGCGGAGAAACTGGACGACGCCAATGGGCGGGCCACGCAGCTCACCGCTATAGGGGGCGTTACAATCAGTGCGGTTGCCGGTGAAGAGGGCAAGTTGTTCGGTTCGGTCGGGCCCAAAGATATTGCCGATGCCTGTACTGCCGCCGGCGCTGAAGTAGTCAAAAGCGAAGTCAAAATGCCCAGCGGCCCGTTGCGCGAACTGGGTGAATACAGTATCGATATACAATTGCATACCGAAGTCACAGTGGCCGTGCAGGTGGTGGTTGTGGCCGCTGCGGATTAGTCCTGTTTACCAGGGGTAAATTGCAGCGGGTCCACTGCTGTTTTTTTACTCCAGTCACCAGGGTGGTTGCTGAGTATTCTAGCCACCCGCGAGTGTGGTTATGACGGAAATGTTGCGAGACGACGCGCTCAACCCGGAATTGCCTCATTCCCTTGAGGCGGAGCAGGCGGTTTTGGGCGCCCTGATGCTGGATAACGGGGCTTTCGAGGCCGTTGCCGCACAGGTTCGGGAAGACGATTTCTTCAGCCACGACCACCGGCTGATATTCCGCACCATGAGCAATCTGGCGGCGGCGGAACGACCCCTCGACGCCATCACCCTCTCCGAGACCCTCAAACAATCAGATGAGCTGGAGGAAGCCGGTGGCGGCGCCTACCTGGTAGAGCTCGCCAACAACACCCCAAGTGCGGCCAACATTCAGGCGTATGCGCAAATTGTTCAGGAGCGGGCGATTGTCCGCAAACTGATTGCAGCCGCCAGCGACATCATCAAGAAGGGGCATAATCCCCTCGGCTGGGACAGTAACCGGTTACTGGCTGAAGCAGAACGTCGTTTGCTGGACGTGATGGAAAATCGCCCCAAAAAAGGCGGTTTCCAGAATGTTAACGAGCTGTTGCGGGCCGCCGTCGAACGTATCGACGAATTGTTTAACAGCGACCTGGATATCACCGGGCTGGACACCGGGTTCAGCGATCTCAACGAAATGACCTCCGGTTGGCAAACTTCCGACCTGGTTATCATTGCCGGCCGTCCGTCCATGGGCAAAACTTCTTTTGCCATGAATATGGTGGAGCACGCCGCACTCCATCAGCACCGTCCGGTACTGGTGTTCAGCCTGGAGATGCCGGCCAATCAGTTGATTATTCGCCTGCTGTCGTCGATGGGCAAAATAGATCAGACCCGTATGCGCAGCGGTAATCTCACGCCGGACGATTTTACCCGGCTGGCGGGCGCGGCGGCGCGCCTCAAGGATCGACCGTTGCTGATCGACGATACGCCGGGCATAAACCCCATGGAAATTCGCAGCCGGGTGCGTACCCACTGCAAGGAAACCAGGGACCACCTGAAACGAACCCAGCCGAATCTGACGCCCGAGGAGCTGGATGCTTTGTCGGCGCCGGCCATGATCATGGTTGATTATTTGCAGTTGATGAGTGCCAGCACCCGGGCCGAAGGACGCGTCCAGGAAATTTCGCAGATTTCGCGAGAACTGAAGTTAATTGCCCGGGAGTTTGCCTGTCCGATGGTCGCGCTTTCGCAGCTCAGTCGCAACGTCGAGCAGCGCCCCAATAAGAGGCCGATTAACTCGGATTTACGGGAGTCGGGCGCGATCGAGCAGGATGCGGATGTGATTGTCTTTATCTATCGCGACGAGGTGTATCACGAGGACAGTCAGGACAAGGGGGTCGCGGAGATTATTATCGGCAAGCAGCGCAACGGGCCGATCGGTACTGCAAAATTAACCTTTATTGGCAAGTACACCCGCTTTGAAAACCTCGCGCGGGATTATTTTGCCGAGTAGTAAAGAGCGTCGGCGGAGGCCGTTATCGATGACCAGCAAAGGGGTGAGCGCGGGCCACGTAACCGCACCGGTGGCACCTGCACCGGTCGCGCGGGGAGATGCCGGTGCGGCACTGAAAGTTTTTCGCACGGTACAGGGTGTGCGCGCCGCTTTGGACAGCGAGCGACGCGCGGGAAGGCGCATTGCGTTTGTGCCCACCATGGGTAATTTACACGAAGGGCATTTGCAACTGGTACATCGCGCTCGGCAATTGGGGGATGTGGTGGTCGTCAGTATTTTCGTGAATCCGCTGCAATTCGGTTTGCACGAAGACTGGGAAACATATCCCCGGACTCTTGAAGCCGATATGCAAAAATTACGGGATACGGGCGCGGATTATTTGTTTCACCCGGACGAGAGTGAAATTTATCCTAACGGTATGGCGGATCAAACCCGAGTGGTGGTGCCCACCATGACCGATATTCTGTGTGGTGCCAGTCGTCCGGGGCATTTTGAGGGCGTCACGACGGTGGTGTCCAAGTTATTTCATATCGTGCAACCGGAAACTGCTATTTTCGGCGTCAAGGATTATCAGCAGCTGGCGGTCATTCGGCGCATGGTGGAAGACCTGTGTATTCCGGTGACCGTCGTTGGCGCACCCATCGCGCGCGATAGCGACGGGCTGGCGCTGAGTTCGCGCAACAGTTATCTGACGTCCGAGGAGCGGCCCCGCGCCACGGCCCTGTATACCAGCCTGAACTGGTGCAGGGAGCAGATTATCGCGGGACGGCGGGATTTTCCCGAACTCGAACGGGAGGTCGGCAGTCGTATAGAGGGACTGGGATTTCGTCTCGATTATGTTAGTATTCGCAACGCAAAAAACCTCGAGCCAGCGGCGGACGACGATGGCGAGATCGCGGTGCTGGGTGCCATGTACACCAGCGGTGCCAGACTGATCGACAACGTGACCCTGACGGTGCAGGAGGAAAGCAGACGTGATGAGTAATATGCTGAAAGCCAAGTTGCATATGGCCTCCGTAACTCAGGCGGAGTTATGGTATGACGGTTCCTGCGCGATCGACAGTGACTTGCTGGAGTTGGCGGGCATGCGCGAATTTGAACAGATCGATATCTACAACGTCGATAATGGCGAACGTTTTACAACGTACATTATTCGTGCCCAGGCAGGATCGCGCACGGTGTCCATGAACGGCGCCGCGGCGCGCAAAGTCCAGGTGGGGGATCGGATTATTATTGCCACCTACGGCCAATTCAGCGAGGCGGAGATGGCCAAACACCACCCCAAACTGGTGTACCTGAATCGCGACAATAGCGTGGAGCGCACCGCCAACACCATTCCGGTTCAGGTTGCCTCCTGAATCCAGTTTTAACCCGCTGTCGTGTAGCCCCTTCCCCTGTGTTGTGACAAAATCAGCGACCGGCTAAAACAATCAACAGGGGGAGCAATGTCTGAATTTCCCGTGCGCCCGGTGCCGTCGGCCTGGGCCGCCAACGCCCATATCAATCGCACTACTTACGACGCCATGTATCGCCAGTCCGTGGAGCAACCGGAAACGTTCTGGGCCGAGCAGGCGAACCTGTTTTTACAGTGGGACAAACCGTGGAGCAAGGTGTGTGAATCCGACCTGAACGCTGGGCAGGCGGCCTGGTTTGCAGGCGGCAAGCTGAACGTCACGGTCAATTGCATCGATCGACATCTCGCCACCCGCGGCGCGCAGACCGCGATCATTTGGGAAGGGGATGACCCGGCCGATGCCACCCATATCAGTTATCGCGAATTACACACCCAGGTGTGCAAGCTGGCCAATGTCCTGCAGGCGCGTGGCGTCGCCAAAGGCGATCGGGTCTGTATCTACATGCCGATGATTCCCGAAGCCGCCTACGCGATGCTGGCCTGTGCCCGCATTGGTGCGGTGCACTCGGTGGTGTTTGGCGGTTTTTCACCGGAGGCGTTAAAGGACCGGATTCTGGATGCCGATTGCCGCGTCCTGATTACCGCCGACGAGGGGGTGCGCGGCGGCAAACAGATTCCCCTGAAGGCCAATGCGGATACGGCGCTGAACGCCTGTCCCAATGTGCACACCTGTCTGGTGGTGAAGCGCACCGGCGGCGCAATTCACTGGGAAAATACCCGCGACCTCTGGTATCACGAGGTGATGGCGGCGGCGGACAGGCACTGCCCCGCCGCGCAGATGGACGCGGAGGATCCTCTGTTTATTTTGTACACGTCCGGTTCGACGGGCAAACCCAAGGGTGTATTGCACACCACCGGCGGTTATCTCCTGCAGGCCGCGATGACTCACAAATACACCTTCGATTACCACGATGGGGACGTATTCTGGTGCACCGCGGACGTGGGCTGGATTACCGGGCACAGTTACATCGTCTACGGTCCGCTCATCAACGGGGCCACGCAGGTGT
>JBFJMM010000156.1:0-5516 GCA_041633885.1 Porticoccaceae bacterium | reverse complement strand
GCAGATGGTCTGGCAATCGTCGCAACCGAAGACGCGATTGCCAATGGCGGTGCGGAATTCCAGAGGAATACTGTCCTTGTTTTCGATGGTCAGATAGGAAATACATCTTCTGGCGTCCAGTACGTAGGGTTCCGGAAACGCATTGGTCGGACAGACCTTGAGGCAGGCGCGGCATTTGCCACAACCGCTGTCCGCGGAAGAAGTGTCTACCGGCAGGGGCAGACTGGTAAACAGCTCACCGAGGAAAAACCAGGAGCCAGCTCGGGCATTTAATAACAGGGTATTTTTGCCTATCCAGCCCAGGCCTGCTTTCTCTGCCAAGGGTTTCTCCATAACCGGCGCGCTGTCCACAAATGGCCGTTGGATCACCGTGCCGGGATACAGGTCGTCGATTTTTCTGGCGAGGGCGGCCAGGCGTTTACGCACCAGTTTATGGTAGTCCCGACCCACCGCGTAGCGGGAAATATAGGCTTTGTCCGGCTCGCGCAGGCGCGCAACCAGTTTCGATTCCGGGGCCAGATAGTCCATGCGTACACTGATGACGCGCACCGTGCCGGGTAGTAGCAGATCGGGACGCCAGCGTTTGGCGCCGTGGGCAGCCATCCAGTCCATACTGCCGTGCAGGCCCCGCGCCAGCCAGGTGCGCAGGCGTTCGCTGGCGATACCCAGGTCGAGATCCGCAATGCCCGCCTGCTGAAAACCCTGTTCCCGCGCCATCCGTTTAATGTCGTCGGCAAGTTTACGGTAATCGGTTGCCTCGCTGAATTCGCTGCTGGCGGTCATGGCGGTCGTCTTCGGTTGCCGTATAATTCTGCCAGAAATCAGGCATGCGGTGGAAAATTTATGGCGACATTCCCTGACGGGCTTTATACCGCGGAGCAGGTGCGGGCGTTGGATCGGTGCGCCATAGAGGTGCACAACATACCCGGCATAACGCTAATGAAAAGGGCGGGTTTATTTGCGCTCGACACACTGCTGGCGCGTTGGCCACAACCCGCCTTGATTACGGTTTTTTGCGGCGGTGGCAATAACGGGGGCGACGGGTACATCGTCGCGGGCGCGGCGGCCCTGCGCGGATTGCCGGTGCGCGTCCTGAGCCTTGGGGAAGCGGACAAATTGAGCGCGGACGGTCAGCGCGCCCGGGCATTCGCCCAGGCTCAGGGTGTGGACATCACGCCGTTTAGCGACAGTATGGCGTTAACCCAGGGCGTATTGGTGGATGCGCTGCTTGGTATCGGTGTCGCTGGGGAGGTGCGCGATGCAACCCGCGCGGCGATCCATGCAATTAATGGGAGTGGCCTGCCCACCCTGGCGCTCGATATCCCCTCCGGCCTGTGTGGCGACACGGGCAGTGAATTAGGTGCGGCGGTGCATGCCCAGGTCACGACGTGCTTCATAGGGTTGAAGCGCGGTCTGTATACCGGCCGCGGCCCAGCGCTTTGCGGCGACCTCGTATTTTCCGATCTGGGAGTACCGGAGGCTGTCTATAACGCCGTACACGCAGGCACCGTGCGCCTCGTGTTACCCCGTGTACGTCGCGTATTGCCGCGGCGGCAGCGGGATGCTCACAAAGGGCATTTCGGTCATGTGCTGGTGATCGGTGGGGACAATGGCTACGGCGGCGCCGTCGCCATGGCGGCCGAGGCGGCGTTGCGGGTTGGAGCCGGTCTGGTGAGCGTTGCCACCCGCCCCCAGCATGTCCCGGCCCTGTTGGCGCGACGCCCCGAATTGATGGTGAACGGCGTCACTTCTGGCCAGGAGCTGGAACCGCTGTTGTCGGGTCCTACCCATCTGGTGATAGGCCCTGGCCTGGGGCGCTCCCCCTGGTCTGAGCAGATGGTGCAACAGGCGCTCAACAGTGGTCTGCCCATGGTGGTGGATGCGGACGCGCTAAATATTCTCGCCGCCGGCCCCCTTGGGCGCGGTGGCACGAATGCGCGCGACTGGGTGCTGACGCCCCATCCAGGCGAGGCGGCGCGGCTCCTCGACATCGCCACGGCGCGGGTGCAACGGGATCGCTTTGCGGCTGCTCAAAACCTGTGGCAACGGTACCCCGGTACGGTGTTGCTGAAGGGTGCGGGAACGCTGCTGTGCCACGGCGAGACATCAGGCGCGCAGCCTTTGTTTGAACTTTGTACACAGGGTAATCCGGGTATGGCCAGCGGCGGTATGGGCGATGTGTTGAGCGGTGTGATTGGTGGTCTGATGGCGCAAGGGTTGACGCCGGCGGACGCGGCCAGACTCGGCGCCTGTGTACACGGGGCCGCGGCTGATCGAGCGGCCGCGGTGGGCGGCGAGCGCGGTCTATTGGCGACCGACCTGATGGCGCACTTACGCCGTCTGGTGAACGGATGAGTAAGCCGGGTGAGTTGCTATGCGATCGTTGACGGTGATGCTGGCCGATGAACAGGCTACCGTGGATTGTGGCGCGCGTCTTGGCGCGGTGATTAACAATGCCGTGGTTTTTCTGGAGGGTACTCTGGGCGCCGGCAAAACCACGTTCTGCCGCGGCGTGTTGCGCGCTCTGGGTCACGTCGGGCCGGTTAAGAGTCCCACCTACACATTGGTGGAGCCCTATGTTCTGGCGCGGGGAAGTTTGTATCACTTCGACCTGTATCGGCTCGGTGATCCAGAAGAACTGGAGTTTATCGGCATACGCGATTACTTTGATGAACAGGCAGTCTGCCTGATAGAATGGCCGCAACGGGGTGCGGGTGTGTTGCCCACTCCGGATATACGGATTCTGCTCGAGGTCGCGGATGCCGGGCGCGCCGCCACTCTGGTGCCGGTGTCTAAAGCAGGCGGGGCGATGATTGATAAATTCGCTGCGCAGACAGCCGCTGGCGGGCTGGACGAAATTAAATAACAGTGAGCGCGAAAGAGCGCTGACATGGGTTAACGCAATCGAGGGCGAGTATTGCCGAGGGGTATAACGGGAAGCAGAGCTGTGGCGACCGCATTTTGCTTTGGCCTGATGCTTGCGGCCTCCTTCCCCCTCGTCGCGGCCACCATTGAAGGTGTGCGCCTGTGGCGCGCCCCCGATCACACCCGTCTAGTTTTCGATCTTAGCGACGGTGTTGAACACAAATTATTTTCCCTGCAAAACCCCGAGCGGCTGGTGATCGATATCGCCAATGCCTCACTGCCCCGTGGTTTACCCGTACTCGATCTGACGCCAACCCCGTTAAGTGCGATCCGCAGTGCCGCCCGCGAACCGTCCGGGTTGCGCATTGTGCTCGATTTACGCAGTAACATCACGCCACGCAGTTTTCTCCTAAAGCGCAACGAACAGTATGGCGACCGGCTGGTGGTGGATCTGTTCGACAAGCAGCAAGCCACCGAAAAAACCGTGCGCGATGTGGTGCCGGGCGACGATAAGCAGCGTGCGATTGTGATTGCCATCGACGCGGGTCACGGCGGTGATGATCCCGGTGCGATCGGCCCTAATCGTGTGTACGAGAAAAAAGTCGTGCTCGACATCAGCCGCGCGCTGAAGCGGCGTCTCGACCGGGAGCCCGGCTACTCAGCGGTGCTGGTACGCACTGGAGATTACTATATTCCATTGAACCGGCGCGCCGCTATTGCCCGGGAAAAAAGGGCCGATATGATGATTTCGGTGCACGCCGACGCGTTCAAAAATCCCGCCGCGCGGGGTGCTTCCGTATATGCGCTGTCGCGCCGCGGCGCCACCAGTGAGACCGCGCGCTATCTGGCGGAACGGGAAAATCGCGCGGATCTGATTGGCGGGGTGGGCAGTGTCAGTCTCAACGACAAGGATAAGATGCTGGCCAGTGTGCTGCTGGACCTGTCCATGACGGCGACGCTGGATAGTAGTCTGGAGGTGGGAGCGGAAGTGCTCAGGGCGATGGGCGCGTTTGCGCATCTGCACAAACGGCACGTCGAGCAGGCGGGGTTTGTGGTACTCAAATCCCCCGACATGCCCTCCATTCTTGTCGAGACCGGATTTATCTCCAACGCCACAGAAGCCCAACGTCTTAACCAGGCGGATTACCAGCAAAAAATGGCGGATGCTATATTTACCGGGGTACACCGCTATTTTACCGCTCGTCCGCCACCGGGAACCCGTTTGGCGTGGCAGCGAGGGCGGTCGGCGGATCGCGAGTACATTATCAGTCACGGCGATACATTGTCGGATATAGCACAGCGGCATAACGTCACCGTGAAGCGCCTGCTGGAGCACAATCGGCTCAATTCCACCACCATACGCACTGGTCAACGCATCAGTATTCCAACCTCGTAATGTGAGCACTATGCAGTCAATTCGCTTACTCAGTCCCCGACTGGCAAACCAGATTGCCGCCGGCGAGGTGGTAGAACGACCCGCGTCAGTGGTCAAGGAACTAATTGAAAACAGTCTCGACGCTGGCGCCGACCGTATCGACATCGATATCGAGGCTGGCGGCGCCAAACTGATTCGCGTGCGCGACACCGGCATCGGCATTGGCAAGGAGGACTTGCCCCTGGCTCTCAGCCGCCACGCCACCAGCAAGATTGTCGAGCTGGAAGATCTGGAGGGCGTGGCGACCCTGGGGTTTCGCGGTGAGGCTTTGGCCAGTATCGGCTCCGTTTCCCGCTTGACCCTGAGCGCCAACGCAGAAGCCGGCAATGCCGGCTGGTGTGCAGTGACCGAGGGCCGTGACATGGCAGTCGCGGTGCAGCCCACACCCCATGGGCGCGGCACCACCGTGGAGGTGCGGGATTTATTTTTTAACACCCCGGCGCGACGCAAATTTTTACGCACCGAAAAAACCGAATATGCGCGCATCGAAGAGGTGGTTAAAAAGCTGGCGTTGAGCCGTTTCGATGTGGATTTCAGTTTGCGGCACAATAATAAAACGGTGCATCAGTTTCGCGCCGCCACCGATCAAACCCAGTGGGAACGGCGCGTGGCGGCGGTGTGTGGCGCGGCGTTTATGGCCGCAGCCCGGTTTATTGACGTCGAGCGCAACGGCTTGCGCTTATGGGGTTGGCTGGCAGCGCCGACTTTCTCCCGCAGCCAGGCGGACCTGCAGTACTTTTTTGTCAATGGACGCTGCGTGCGGGACAAGGTGGTGGCCCACGCGGTGCGCCAGGCCTATCGGGATGTGATGTACCAGAATCGCCATGCGGCCTTTGTGTTGTTTATTGAGCTCGATGCCAGCGCGGTGGACGTCAATGTTCATCCCACCAAGCACGAGGTGCGCTTTCGGGATAGCCGTGGGGTACACGATTTCCTGTTTCATCACTTACACCGGGCAGTGGCCGCCATGGGGCCCGGTGCGCAACCGGTGACTACGTCCGTATCTCAGCTGGCAGAGGGTGAGCGCGCGGCCGCCGTTGCCATGGCAGCGCCAGGGCGGGATCCTCGTGGTCAGACATCCGATTACCATCAACACGCGATTGATCTGTCACAACAAAGTAGCGGCGCGCTCCGGGAGATGCGCGAACTGTACGGCGCTGCCAACGTGGCTTCCCATGATGACCGCCACGCGCACACTAATGTGCCGTTTACAGGG
>JBFJMM010000155.1:0-5524 GCA_041633885.1 Porticoccaceae bacterium | reverse complement strand
GGCGATGGTGGATGGCAAGCCCAAGTACGTCACGGCGGTGTGTAAAAGTGATTCCGTGGACGGCTGGCGGGATCGCCGCGCCGACGGCGGCATTGTGATGGACGTGGAAACCAACGAGATTGTGTGCGAAGGGCTGTCCATGCCCCATTCACCGCGCTGGGCCAATGGTAAGTTGTGGCTGCTGAACGCGGGTACCGGGTATCTGGGCTGGGTGGACTTCGAGAAAAAAGCGTTTGTGCCCCTGACCTTTTGCCCCGGTTTTACCCGGGGACTTTCCATTATCGGCAATGTGGCGGCGGTGGGTTTGTCCAAACCGCGAAATAAGCGCTTTGAAGGGCTGGCCCTGGACGACGAACTGAAAAGCCGCGATGCGGACCCCTGGTGCGGGGTGCAGATTATTTCCCTGAACAATGGCGATGTGATGCACTGGATACGCTTCGACGGGGATATAACGGAATTATTCGATGTCAGTTTTCTGCCGGGGGTACGTTGCCCGATGATGGTGGGATTGCGCACGCCGGAAATTCGCGAGCTGATCACCTTTGAATCGGATATTCCCCAGGATGATACGGCGGCCCTGGGCGCCAGTTAAACGTTTTAATGCCCTTGAAGGGCTAAAGAGGTAAAGGAAGCATATGAAATCCAAAGTGCTGTGGTTGTACGGGTTGCTGGCCATCGGGTCGATCCTGTTGATTGCACTCGGCGTCAGCTATATGGGGGACAAGGCCGAGCGCACGGACAGTGCGGGCAATCCCATTCCAGAAGGGATTCAAAAGGTGTTTGAGCAAATGGACAGTGATGACAACGGGGTGATCACTTTGCGGGAATTTGCCCGGCAGGTTACAGCCAGGGCGCAGGCCGCCCAGGCGCAGAGCGAACAATTGCGTCTGAAAACGCTACAAGCGCAATTTGAAGCGGGGGACCAGGACCAGGACAGTTTTATCGACCCAGCAGAGTATGCCGAACTGGTGATCATCAAGCAGCTTGGCGACAAAGCGCCGCCCCTGTCCGCTTACGATACCAACGAGGACGGCAAACTTGGTTTTAGAGAATACATAACCTTTCGGGAGCAGCAGGTGGCGCAACAGCCCAACTAGGGGAATTCGCTGACGTGCCCGTCGCAATCCGGGGTGACGGGGCGGATTGCCTGAAATGTGGATCGCAACCGAAAAATAAAGAAGAGTAGTCTGGGGCAATGGCGAGCGACGTAGCAATGTTGAAAGCGGTTTGGGAGGATGTCGGCGTCCATGTGTACGACGATTGCGTGCCAGACGCCCTGTACGGGAAATTGTTGAATGTATCCCAGGCGGTGGGCTGGCGCTTCGGCTGGAACACACCGTCCAATCCGAGCGCGCGCTACTGGCACCACGAAGTAGGTTACGGCAACAAGCAGAACCTGGAAAGCGTAGCGGACCGGGTTCGCGAACATCCGGCGAAAATATTTTCCACTTACATGGACTGGCTTCTGGCGCAATTGCCGCCGACCAGTAAAATTCTCCGGTTCTACCTGAATGCCCACACCTTCGGTACCGATGGCTGGCCCCATACCGACACCGACCGCCAGGGGGAGCGCACCGCGATTTTGTACCTCAACGATAAATGGCAGCCCGCCTGGGGTGGCGAAACCGCGATCTTCGATGCCCGTGGGGACGTGAGCGATGCGGTGTTGCCGCGCCGAAACCGGTTGCTGGTGTTCCCCTCTGACCAATTACATGCGCCGCGACCGCTGACGCGAGCGTTTAGCGGCCTGCGGGTGGTACTGGTGGTCAAGATCGGCTTTGAGTCGGACGACAAATCCCCCGAAAAAGATTAGTAAACTCGGTGGCGAGTGGGTTAATCACTCGGGAATTCGTAGTCAAATCGCTCTATATCTTTGGCGTAAATGTCCTCGACCAGTTCGACGCAAGTTTTATCCGCGTAGAGTTCCGCGACGCGATCTGCTGCGTTGGTGGTGTGGGTGCCGCGGTTTTGCGACTGGAATCGGATGCCCAGCACGGACGACAAATCCGCCGCAATACTGTCCAGATGCTCCATGCGATAAATTTTTGTGTAGGGAATAATGTCGTCGCCTATATGAAAACTCTGTTCCCGATAGTGTTGGTCGATGGCGGACCAGCCGGATTGGTCGCGCATATCCCGCAGTGCGGTTAGAAACTCAACGAAGGTAACGTCTTGACCGTTCACGGCGTCCGGGGAGATGTTTTTAAGGCTGGCAACTGCGCCCTTAAGGGAATTGAATGGCAGGCGACCTCTTTTGACCGTGTCGAGGTAGGCCGAGAGTACCCGCTCGAAGGGGTTGCGCACTACAGCGAATTTGAAGTTGGCCGGGTTGCCGATAAAGTCGTCAAACAGGGTCTCCGGGAGCTGGTAGGGTTTGATAAACACCGAGCGATTGACCGGCAGGTGGGGTGAGGGCGCCATGGCGTCGCGAAACACCACCTTGGGGTCGGTGTGTTTGTAGTCGGCGGACCACCAGCCGCCCGCGGCCAACTCCGCGAAACTCAACCCGGATTTCATGTAGGTGCAGGCACACTTGGAGGTCTGCACGTACAGGTAGCGATGCTTGAAAGAAAAATGAAAGTGGTAGTTGATCTGCGCCCTGCCGAGGCGTTGTTCGAGCTGTGTAAAATACATAATCGTCCTGATGGTAGTAATTGGTTTGCTGCCGAATCGTTGCTATTATTGGCGCAAATTTGCCCCCCGGGAAGAAAATAATAGTGGCGCAGCGGTGGTGCAAACACAACCATGGCGAGGTGGTTATTACGTCAGATTCGCAACGTCGCCACTAAAAAGGTCAGAAAGATAAAAACATGACCTGTTTATCGTGCTATTCGTCCCCAATTATCGCCGCTAAACGTCGCGGAGGGTGATTATTGTCGGGTAACACCCCAGAATATGCACCGAACTTTTCGCCGGGGGCTGCGATTTGCCGGTGGTGGGCCGATGTACGGGAACAGGGTGTGTCTGGCGCCGCGGAAGAACCGGGACGACTGCTGCGATCGACACAGTTTCTGGATCGCAGGGTCGATGTTTGTTTGCGCTTGTTGATTGCCAAAAACCCAGGTGAGCGCTTATGAAACTAAAAATAGCCACTAAATACACGGTTCTGGTAATCGGGTTGGTGCTGCTGTGTGCTGCCGTGTTTATGGCGGTGATGGTGGTGTGGACCCAGGATCAGGCGCGCGAACGGTTGCAGGAACGGGGTGTGCGGCTGGCCGAAGATGCAGCGCGAGTCGAGCTTGCCGGTACCGAGGCGGGTGCGCAGCGGGCTCTGGACCTGGTGTTTAACGATCCAGCGGTGGTCTATGGGGCGGTGCTGGGTGCCGACTCCCTGGTGGTGGCGGAGCGCAGGAAGAATTCAGACATCGCGGTCCCGGACATTGCCTCGGTGCCGGTTGGCGGAGGCACGCGGGTCGCCAACATCGCCGGGTCAGACGGTGGGCAATTGATCGAGTTCGTCAGTCCGATAACCTCGGCCAGCTCCGAGGCTGGACCCCGGGGATATCTGCGCCTGCTGGTACCGCAACGGGCTGTCAATGCCCATGTGTGGGAAAACGTGGCATCGTTTGGCTGGGTGGTGGCCTTGACCGTGCTGCTGGCGGCGCTCCTGACATTTGTGCTGTCGCGACGCATGACCGAGCCGCTACGGGTACTGCACACGGCGGTGGACAACCTCGGGGTGGGTAGCTTCAACTACCAGGTGGAGATTTATACCGGAGACGAAATTGAAGACCTGGCCAAGAATTTCAACAAGATGGCCGATCAACTGTACCGCTATCGCAGCGATGCGGAGAACCGCAAGGATAATCTGGAAGAACTGATTTACGAGCGCACCGTCGAACTGACCGAGAGTAATCAGAAAATCCGCAAAGTGATGCGCCAGGCGGTGGAGGCCAAGCGCGCCGCGGAGCAGGCGAGCAAGGCCAAAAGCGATTTTCTGGCCACCATGAGTCACGAAATTCGCACGCCCCTGAACGGGGTGCTGGGCATGGCGGAAATTCTCGAGCACAGCCGCCTCGATAAGGTGCAGCGGGAGTACCTGCAAATCATCACCCAGTCCGGGCGAGTGCTGCTGGATCTGATCAACCAGATTCTGGATTTTTCCAAGATCGAGGCCGGTAAAATCGAGCTTAATTACAGCGATTTTAATCTGCGGCAGTTTATCGAGGAAATCGCCCAGACGTTTGCCGAGCGGGCCCACAAGAAAAATCTCGAGCTGGTGTGCCGCATTCCCCCGGATCTGAATTTGATTGTGAACAGCGATGTGACGCGCCTGCGGCAGATTGTTTCCAACCTGGTGGGCAACTCGGTCAAGTTTACCGACCAGGGCATGGTGGAAATCAGTGTGGATGTGCTGGATCGTACCGCCCACAAGGCCAAATTGCGCTTTGGGGTGCGCGACACGGGCATCGGTATAGCCGCGGACAAGCTCGATCATATTTTTGAAACCTTTGCCCAGGCGGATTCCTCCACCACCCGCAAATACGGCGGCACCGGACTGGGGCTGGCGATTGTCAAGCAGTTGCTGGAGCTGTTGGGCGGCGAAATTACGGTGAGCAGCGAACAGGGTAAGGGCAGTGTGTTTGCGTGCGAGGTGTGGATGCCCGCGGAAACCTTTGAAAACAAGGATTTGCTACATATCTCGGAAAAAATTACCGGTATCCGCACCATCGTCGTGGACGATCTCGAGGTGAACCGGGAAATCGTGGTGCACCAGCTCAAGGTATGGGGGCTGAAGTGCGATCAGGCGGAAAGCGCGGATCAATGTCTGGCCCGACTGCGCGAGGCCCACGCCGCCGGTGAGCCCTACCATATGGCGTTGCTGGATTATCACATGCCCGACAAAGACGGGTTTGCCCTGGCCCAGGAAATTTCCGCGGACCCGCACCTCAAGGACATTGTGTTGATTATGCTCAGCTCGGTGAACAGTTTGATGGATCGCGCCGAGCTGCAGAAAACCGGTATTCAAAGTTATCTCACCAAACCGGTGCGTCAGTCCGACTTGTTCGACGCCATCGCCTCGCTGACGAGGAATGTGGACACCCGCGCGCCGGGCGACGAAGGGGCGCAGGATTATCTGCGGGGCGAAGGCAGTATTTCCGCCAACATCCTGCTCGCCGAAGACAATCCGGTCAATCAGAAAGTAGCTACTGCGGTGTTCTCGTGGTTGGGCTGCATGCCCACCATCGTGGGTAACGGTGAACTGGCCGTCGCCGAACGCAAGGCGGGCAGCTACGATATGATTTTTATGGACTGCCAGATGCCGGATATGGACGGTTACGAGGCGACCCGGGCAATTCGTGAATGGGAACAGGCTAACCCCCGGGCGGGGCGCATGCCGATTGTGGCCCTGACCGCCAACGCGGTGGAGGGTGACCGGGAAAAATGTCTGGCGGCGGGGATGGATGATTACCTGGCCAAACCTTTCAAGGCGGAGGAGATTCGCGCAAAAATACTGGCGTGGAGCCTGTCCGACACCACCCCTGCCGGGACCTCCGCGCCTGCGGTTGGCGAAACAAGTGCC
>JBFJMM010000154.1:0-5540 GCA_041633885.1 Porticoccaceae bacterium | reverse complement strand
GGGATCCACCGCAAACTGCACATTGGAACCGCCGGTCTCCACGCCGATCTCGCGCAGCACTGCAATGGAGGCGTTGCGCATGACCTGGTATTCCTTGTCAGTCAGGGTTTGCGCCGGCGCCACGGTAATGGAATCGCCCGTGTGGATACCCATGGCATCGAAATTTTCGATGCTGCAGATAATGATGCAGTTGTCATTTTTATCCCGCACCACCTCCATTTCAAATTCTTTCCAGCCGATTAACGACTCGTCGATCAACAACTCATTGGTCGGTGACAGATCCAGTCCGCGCCGGCAAATTTCCTCGAATTCCTCCCGATTGTAGGCGATGCCGCCCCCCGATCCGCCCATGGTAAACGAGGGGCGAATAATGCATGGGAAACCAAACTGGTCCGGCACCTGCAACGCTTCTTCAAGGCTGTGCACGATCACCGAGTTGGGGGTCTCCAGCCCGATGGCCTTCATGGCCTTGTCAAACCGTTCCCGATCCTCAGCCTTGTCGATGGCGTCCTGCGTGGCGCCAATCAATTCGACGTTATAGCGGTCCAACACCCCTTCCCGGGCCAGGTCGAGGGCGCAGTTAAGGGCGGTTTGCCCACCCATGGTCGGCAAGATCGCGTCGGGACGTTCCTTCTCGATAATGCGCGCAACGGTGCGCCATTCCACCGGTTCGATGTAGGTGGCATCGGCCATGGCCGGGTCGGTCATGATGGTGGCCGGGTTGGAATTCACCAGAATGACCCGATAGCCCTCCTCCCGCAGGGCCTTGCAGGCCTGCGCCCCGGAATAATCGAATTCGCACGCCTGCCCGATGACGATGGGGCCGGCGCCAATAATGAGAATGCTATTTATATCGGTACGTTTCGGCATAGGTCTCTAGCGTGCCTTCTGGTGCTGCGTCATCAGTGCGATAAAGTGATCAAACAGGGGCGCGGCGTCGTGCGGACCAGGACTCGCTTCCGGGTGGCCCTGAAAACTGAAGGCTGGCTGATCCGTGCGGTGAATCCCCTGCAGGGAGCGATCAAACAGCGAGCGGTGGGTGGCCTCGAGGTTGGCAGGCAAGGTGGCTTCATCCACCGCAAAGCCGTGATTCTGACTGGTGATCGCCACGGTGCCGTCGTCGAGATTCTGCACTGGATGATTGGCCCCGTGGTGGCCGAACTTCATTTTTACGGTTTTGGCCCCTGACGCCAGGGCCAGCAACTGGTGACCAAGACAGATACCGAACGTCGGAACGCCCGCCGCAACAATGGCGGAAATCGCCGCAATCGCGTAATCACAGGGCTCCGGATCCCCCGGACCATTGGATAAAAACACCCCGTCGGGTTGTCTGGCCAGCACATCGGCTGCGGGCGTGGTGGCCGGCACCACCGTCAGTTGACAGCCACGATCCGCCAACATGCGTAAAATGTTGCGCTTCACCCCAAAATCATAGGCCACAACCTGAAAGCGCGGGTCCTTGGGCGACGCAAATCCCTCGCCCAGCGACCAACTACCCTCGCTCCAGGTGTAGGCATTGTCGGTGGTCACCTCCCTGGCCAGATCCATCCCCTTGAGCCCGGCACACTCACGAGCCGCCGCAATGGCCCTGTCGACGTCCACCTCGCCCGCCATTAAACAGCCGTTCTGGGCACCTTTTTCACGGAGAATTCGCGTCAATTTGCGAGTATCTATGTCGGCGATACCGACAACGTTACGCTGAGCCAGATAGGCATCCAGCGCCCCCTCACTGCGAAAATTACTGAGTGCGAGCGGCAGGTCGCGAATCACCAGGCCAGCGGCCCATATCCTGGCGGATTCCTCGTCCTGTTGATTAACCCCCACGTTGCCTATATGGGGGTAGGTGAGGGTCACGATCTGGCGTGCGTAGGAGGGGTCGGTGAGGATTTCCTGATAGCCCGTGAGGGCGGTGTTAAACACCACTTCACCACTGGAGATACCCTCCGCACCGATGGAGGAGCCTCGGAAAACGGTGCCATCCGCAAGGGCAAGAATCGCTGGCCGGTGGGTATTCAATACTCACTCCTGTGGGGGAAATAACTATCCGGAAGCGCTGGTTTAACTGCACCGGACGGGGAGCGACAGCGGTTTTTTCAGGCCGCAAAAAAAACGAGATGAAATAGTTACTTTCACCTCGTTTGATTAATTTTTATGCCATTTTCCCTCGCGGATACAGGTTCTCCGTGCAGCGGAAACCTGAGGCGGAATTGTAGGGGAATTGCTCAGGGGTGTCCAGCGACGAACCGACACAACGCAGGTCGCATCAGACTAGTCCGCCAAATTTTCGGCGCCAATCCACCCCTGAAAGCCACCATCACGCCTGGCGCAAACCCAGCACATCCTGCATATCGTACTGACCGGGAGGTTGTGCTGCCAGCCACACCGCGGCGCGCACCGCCCCACGGGCAAACGACATGCGACTCGACGCTTTGTGACTGATCTCGACCCGCTCGCCATCCGCGGCGAAAGTCACCGTGTGATCGCCAACAATGTCGCCACCGCGCGCCGTGGCAAATCCGATGGTTTCCCGCGGGCGGGCGCCGGTCTGCCCTTCGCGGCCGTAAACAGCCACCTTACGCAGATCCCGACCGAGGGCGCCGGCTACCACGTCGCCCATGGCCAATGCGGTGCCGGACGGTGCGTCCACCTTGTGCCGATGATGAGCCTCGTAAATTTCAATATCTACATCATCGCCCAGCACCCGCGCCGCCATATCCAGCAGCTTGAAACACAGATTGACGCCCGTGCTGAAATTCGACGCCATGCACAAACCGGTACGCGCCGCGGTCAACACCCGGGTTTTCTGCTGCGCATCGAATCCGGTCGTACCCACCACTATTTTCTTGCCATTAGCCGCACAAAATTCCGCATGGGCGCTGGTGGCGGCTGGCGCGGTGAAATCAATCAACACATCGAATTGATCGACCACTTCCTGTAAATCCGCCACCAGCGCGACACCGTTGCGACCGATACCGGCCAGCTCCCCGGCATCCGCGCCCAGCAGCGAACTGTCCGACCGCTCTACAGCGGCGGTCAAACAGGCCTCCGGGTGCAGGGCAATCGCCTCTATCAGGGTTCTGCCCATGCGGCCGGCCGCGCCGGTAACAGCGATTCGAGTCATGCAATTATCCGCTTATTCGAGGTCTGCAGTAGCTTAATCAAAGCGACCGGGTTAAGCAAAGGCCCTGGTACGCCAGGCCGTCGGGGTTACAACGTGAAGCCGTCAAAAAACCTTTTTACGCCTTCGAACCAACTGGTCGTACGGGGAGAGTGTTTGCCGCCCTCCAGACTCTTGCTAAATTTCTTGAGCAAGTTTTGTTGCTCGTTGCTGAGATTCACGGGGGTTTCCACAATGACGCGGCACAACAGATCTCCGGGCCCGCCACCACGCACCGGTGCGACACCCTTGCCGCGCAATCTAAACAGCTTTCCTGTTTGCGTTTCGGCGGGAATTTTCAGTTTGACGCGCCCGTCGAGTGTTGGCACCTCCAGCTCGCCACCCAATGCCGCATCGATAAAAGAAATTGGCACTTCACAGTAAAGGTTTTTGCCATCGCGGTGAAACAGTTCGTGTTCGCGCACCACCATTTGCACATACAAGTCGCCGGGCGGTCCGCCATCTGGGCCCGCCTCCCCCTCGCCGGACAGGCGAATACGATCCCCGGTATCGACGCCCGGCGGCACTTTTACCGAGAGAGTTTTATGTTCCTCAATACGCCCACTGCCATAACATTTAACGCACGGATCACTGATTACCTTGCCGCGGCCACGGCACTTGGGGCAGGCCTGCTGCACCGAGAAAAACCCCTGCGACATACGCACCTGGCCTGCGCCATGGCAGGTTGTACAAGTTTCCGGCGAAGTGCCCTTACGCGCCCCGCTACCCGCACACTGTTCGCAGTGTACTCGCGCTGGTACGCGAATCTTGATTTTGGCGCCCTTGACCGCCTGTTCGAGATCGAGCTCCAGATCGTAGCGCAGATCCGCCCCACGGGCAGGGCCAGCTCTCCCCGAGCGACCACCGCCGCCGAAAATGTCCCCAAAAACATCGCCAAAAATGTCGCTAAAGCCAGCACCGCCGCCCCCAGCACCGGCGTTGACGCCGGCGTGGCCGAACTGGTCATAGGCCTGGCGTTTTTCACGATCCGACAGGACTTCGTATGCTTCACTGGCTTCCTTAAACTTGTTTTCTGACTCCGGGTCATCGGGATTGCGATCCGGGTGGTGTTTCATGGCAATGCGGCGATAGGCTTTTTTCAAAGCCTGGTCATCCACGTCGCGCTCTACGCCGAGTATCTGGTAATAATCCCGTTTTGACATGCTCTACTCTCTATCTGAATTCTCGTCTTTTGTATTGATAAATGCGCACACCGAACGCAAGCCCCTCTCAGCACAAAACGCAGGCGCGATGGCCTGCGTTTTGCGGTCTTTCCTCGCCAGCGCCCGACACCACACCGATGCGGCGTCACGCCAGTTTTTTAACTTATGAAGATTTGCCGTCGCCGTCATTTACCTCTTCAAATTCCGCATCGACCGCGTCGTCGCCCGTGCCTTCCTGGGCAGCGTCACTGGCCTGCCCCTCCGCCTGCTGCGCCTGTTCGGCATACAGCTTTTGCGCCAGCCCCGCGGACAACTCGGAAAGCTTAGTGGCGGCACTTTCAATAGCCGCCTGATCATCGCCCTTCACGACCTCTTCAACGGCTTTGATCGCTGCTTCAATCTGTTCCTTTTCTTCCGCAGCGGCCTTGTCTCCCGCCTCGGCCAGGGTTTTACGCGCCGCGTGAGCCAACCCGTCGGCACTGTTACGCGCCTGCACCAGACCTTCGAATTTGCGGTCGCTCTCGGCGTTGGCCTCAGCGTCCTTGATCATTTTTTCCACTTCTTCGTCCGACAGCCCCGAAGACGCCTTGATAATGATGGACTGCTCCTTGCCGGTCGCCTTGTCCTTCGCGGACACATTCAAAATACCATTGGCGTCAATATCAAAGGTGACTTCAATCTGTGGCAGACCCCGCGGCGCCGGCGGAATATCCGCGAGATCGAAACGCCCCAGGGATTTGTTGCCCACCGCCTGCTTGCGTTCGCCCTGCACCACGTGGATCGTTACCGCCGTCTGGTTGTCGTCCGCCGTGGAGAATATTTGCGACTTCTTGGTCGGAATCGTGGTATTTTTTTCGATTAACGGCGTCGCCACACCACCCATGGTTTCGATTCCCAGGGTCAGGGGGGTTACGTCGAGCAGCAACACATCGGTGACATCCCCCGACAACACGGCACCCTGGATGGCCGCGCCAACGGCTACCGCTTCATCCGGGTTGACATCCTTACGTGGCTCCTTGCCAAAGAAATCACTGACTTTTTTCTGCACCAGCGGCATGCGGGTCTGGCCGCCCACCAGAATGATCTGGTCGATATCACCGGTCGACTTGCCCGCGTCTTTTAGTGCCAGTTTAACGGGCTCCAGAGAACGGTTAACCAGCTCTTCCACCAAAGATTCCAGTTTGGCCTGGCTCAACTTGACCACCAGATGTTTGGGGCCG
>JBFJMM010000153.1:0-5542 GCA_041633885.1 Porticoccaceae bacterium | reverse complement strand
CGATAAGACGTTCTTCTTCGGACAGCTGTTCGTTGATTAAAAAAGGGTCTTCCCAGTTGAATGTCGCCCAATCGCCAGCCATCGTGCCGCCCCATAAAAGTGAGATAAATGTATGAAGGCGCGCACTATAACGCTTACCCGCGGCGATGCAAAACAGCGCGGCGCATCACACTATGCTTGCGCCCCTCCCTGTACCCTGCCAATATATTTTTCACCTGCCCGTGGAATGACGCCATGACCCGTCCCGCCGAAGCCGTTATCAACGTGGAAAATTTTCGCAGTAATTTTCTGGCGGCCAAACGCTATGCGGGGTCGGCCCGGGTTATGGCCGTGGTGAAAGCCAACGGCTACGGGCACGGTGCGGCGATTCTGGCGGCCGCCATACCGGAGGCCGACGCGTTTGGGGTCGCCAGCCTCGACGAGGCGCTGGCGCTGCGTAAAACCGGTGTGCGCCAGCCGATTGTCCTGCTGTCCGGATTTTTCGCGGACACGGAACTCAGCGAAATTTCGGCCCATCATTTTGAAATTGTGGTCCACAGCGAGCAACAGGTGGCGAGCCTGTTGCAAGCGCGGTTGCCGTCGCCGTTGAAGGTGTGGCTAAAACTTGATACCGGCATGCATCGCCTGGGATTTAGCCCGGCAAAGTTTGCCGCGCAATATCTTCGCCTGAACGCGTCGAAAAATGTCGCCGCGATACGGTTACTTAGCCATTTTGCCTGCGCGGATAATCCCGCCGATAAATTTAACAAGCAGCAGATTGACCTGTTCTACGGTACCGCCCTCGGTCTCAAGGGGGAGATCAGTCTCGCCAATTCGGCGGCTTTGATTTCCATGACCATTTCCCGTGCCGACTGGGTGCGGCCGGGCATTATGCTGTACGGCGCCAATCCGTTTGTTTCGGAGCATCCGGTGGCCGATCGACTGCGGGCGGTGATGACCCTCAAATCCCGGGTAGTCGCCATCCGCGACGTTCCGGTGGGCGGCACCGTCGGTTACGCGCAGACCTGGGTCGCTGAACGTCCGTCCATTGTTGGTACCGTGGCGATTGGTTACGCCGATGGGTATCCCCGCCACGCGCCCAATGGCACGCCGGTATTGGTGAATGGGCGACATGTGCCGCTGGTGGGCCGGGTCTCCATGGATTTGATTTCTGTCGATCTGACCGATAGCCCCACCGCCCATGTCGGCGACGAAGTGATATTGTGGGGTGCGGGTTTACCGGCCTGGGAAGTGGCCAACTGGGCGGACACCATTGCCTACGAGTTGTTTACGGGCGTGACCCGCAGAGTGGCGTTTCGCTACGAAAAATCCTCAGCGGCGGTTATTTCAGACGTTTGAGCAACAGGTTGTCGATGCGGTTTTCCGCCAGAATGGTGCGCGCATCGGCCAGTTTGGTATTGGAATCAAACGGCCCCACCAGCACTCGATACCAGGTTTCCCCGGGGCGCGTATTGGCCGCCTCCACAGTGGCGGTTAGATTCAGCATCAATAATCGCGCGCGCAGGCTGTCCGCGTCGGCAAGTTGTTTGAAGGAGCCGGTTTGCAGCAGGAATACATATTCCTCGGCGGCCGGCACAGCCGTCGGTTGCGTCTCGGCCACTTCGGGCACAATGACCTCGGAGTCCCGCAGTAAGGTATAAAAATCAAAACGCGGTTTTTGCTCGCCCTGGGGCGCATCGCGGGCGCTGGAAAGAATCTCCGCCGGGGTCAAGCCCTCCGGAAGTTCGCGGGTATTGAACAGTGTGGTGGCGGCCACGCCGATCGCAATACCGGCCATCAGCCACAGCCATCCGGGGGCAGTTTTAGGACTCGATCGGGAGCGCATATTGTGGCGTACTCGCGTTGGTTTTGGTGCGGACCTGGCGTAGTCTCGGGGCATATCCTGCTCGCTATCAAACTCTGCGGGCATTGTATGCGCTGACGTTCGAGATCGCCAGCCAGCCGTCCGCCGGGGACCGCAACGACCCCGCCACGCGATCTTCCCCCGTAGCGCCCGACACCGGATTGTTCTACAACATATCCTGTGGGTCGACGTCGATGGACCAGCGCGCTTTGCGCGCGCCGGGTTGTTGTTCCATGTGGGCCGCCAACCCGGTTAGCAAACGCTGTAATTCACCGCGGTCGTCGTTGCCAATCACAAACTGAAAGCGGTAGCGACCGCGCTGTTTTTCCAGTGGGGCGGGCCAGGGTCCGCCGTACTGTCGTGTCTGGTCGGCGGGCAAATGTTGTTCGCAATAGCGACGACAGGCGTGCAATAAATTCAGGCCATCCCCGGGATGGTGTGCCTCGGCCCGCAGCAGCGCCATATTGCGCAGTGGTGGCAGTTGTGCGGCACGGCGCTGCGCCATCAGCATCGCGGCGAAAGCGGGATAGCCGTTTTGCGTCAATGCGGCAATCAGGGGGTGTTCGCAGTGGTGACTTTGCAGGATCACCGTGCCCGGCTGGTGGCCGCGCCCGGCGCGCCCCGCAACCTGAATAATCAATTGTCCCATGCGCTCCGTGGCGCGAAAATCCGGGCTGAACAGCCCGCTGTCCGCGTCCAGAATAGCCACCAGAGTGACCCCCGGAAAGTGGTGCCCCTTGGCGAGAATTTGCGTGCCCACCAAAATACAGGGCGCGCCACTATTGACCTGCTCCGCAAGGGTGCTCATGGCCTGTTTGGCGCGAGTGGAATCTCGATCCACCCGCAGTACGGGAATATCGGGAAACAGGGCGCTTAAGGTCTCTTCGCTGCGCTGGGTTCCCTGTCCGAGGCACAACAGCTGGGGACTGTGACAGGTTGGGCACTGGCCGGGAATGGGTTCCCGGTGTTCGCAGTGATGGCAGAGCAGGGCGCGCAGGGTGCGGTGTACCGTGAGCCGCACATCGCAGCGGGTGCAGTGGGCCGCCCAGCCGCAATCGTGGCACATCAGGGTTGGCGCAAAGCCGCGCCGGTTGAGAAACACCAGCACCTGATTGCCGGCGGTTAACTCTCGTCCAATGGCGGCAATGAGTGGTGCGGTAAAACCGGTTTGCAGCGGTGCGCCGCGCAGATCCAGCAACTGCCAGCCGGGCAGCCGTGCAGCGCCGGGGCGCCCGCGCAGGAGCAACTGGGTATATCTGCCCAGATGACAATTGTGGAGACTTTCGAGGGATGGCGTCGCGGTGCCCAGCACCACCGGAATCCCTTCGCGACTGGCGCGCATTACCGCCACGTCCCGGGCGGAATAGCGAAAGCCCTCCTGTTGTTTGAAAGACGGGTCGTGTTCCTCATCGACCACAATAATTCCCGGCCGCAACAACGGGGTAAACACGGCGGAACGGGTGCCCACCACAATCCCGGCGCGACCGGTACGGGCATCGTTCCAGGCGTGTAAGCGCTCGCGATCCGTGAGACCCGAGTGCAGGGCCGCAACTGGCACCGCAAAACGCGCGCGAAAACGTTGCAGTGTCTGCGGCGTCAGGCTGATTTCCGGGATCAGCACCAGGGCCTGGCGGCCGTAGCGCAATACTTTTTCAATGGCCTGTAAATACACCTCGGTCTTGCCGCTGCCGGTTTCCCCCTGCAGCAGGTAGCTGCGGTAGCCGTGTAATTCGAGTTTATCCAGGGCGGCTTGCTGGTCGGGGTAAAGGGGTAGATGCTGTTGCGCCAGTAATTTTTCCGGTATCTCCGCGGGTGGCGCGCCGACAGTTACCTCGATCTGCTCAATCAACCCTTTTTTCACCAGGGCGCGCACTGCGTCCCGGTTAACGCCAGCCGCGGCAATGTCCTCTGCTGTCGCGCTGGCGGATTGCAGCAATTGCAGAAGCTGTCGTTGCCGGGGCGCGCGGCGCAACCCATCGGCGGGCAGGCCGCGGCCGTGGGTGGTTAGTTGCCAGCGCAGTTCCGTGGCATGGGGCGGCGGTTCCCCACGGCGCAGCAAGGTGGGTAGCGCCGCGGCCAGGGCTTCGCCAACCGGGTGCTGGTAGTAATCCGCCGCCCACAAAAACAACTGAAACAGGGCCGACGGCAGCAACGGTTCCTCATCCAGCACCGCGACAATCGGTTTAAGTTTGGCGGTCGGAAAATCACTGCGGTCGCTGTTGCCAACGATAACCCCCACCACCTGGCGCCGACCGAAGGGCACGGTGACCCGTACACCGATGGCCAATGGCGTGCTGTTGTTGTCAGGTGGCAGATAGTCAAACCGCCGACGCAGGGGCGAGGGCACGGCGACCTGGTAAAATTGCGGGGTGATGGGCTTTACTGGCATGGGGTTATTCTATACGGCCCGGGGGCGAGGGGGGCGCCTGATCGCAGAATTATCCCCGGCGTCGTTGCCGCAGCGGCGCCGCGCCGCGGGTTACCCGTCTGGCTGTCAGCGTATTCATCAACGCCTTGAAACGGCGCGATTTTCTGGTAGTATGCGCGCTCCCGCTGACAATCGCATACGGTGCCTGGCTGGTCGCGTTCAACCGCAGTCAACTGACGCAAGCTTAATTGACGTTCGCTGCGCAGTCGAACACGTTAAATGACCGGGTGGCGGTGTGCAAAAGATACGAGGCAACACCATGAAAGCTGATATTCATCCCACTTACGGCAAACTGACCGCAACCTGCAGTTGCGGCAATGTCCTTGAGGTGGGCTCCACTCTGGCAGACAGTATTCACCTCGACGTTTGCTCCAAGTGCCACCCGTTTTACACGGGCAAACAAAAAACTGCGGATGCCGGTGGCCGGATTGATCGCTTTAACAAACGTTTTGCACCCCGCGGCAAAGCTGCCAAATAAAAAACTGGTACCCGCCTCTCGAGGCGGCACGAATGCGCCCTGGACCGCGGTTCTCGGCGCATTTTTTGTGCTCGTCGCTGGTGGCTGTACGCCGCCCGAAGTACCGCTGGCCGCGGATGCAACGACGCCAGCCGACTGCGCTCCCTACGGCGAAACGGTTACCGCGACGGTAGCAAAAGTTTTCGACGGCGATACCGTAGCCCTTACGGACGGCCGACGGGTGCGCCTGCTGGGCATCAATGCACCGGAACTGGGGCGCAGTGGTGGGCCAGATCAACCCTTTGCCGGGGCGGCCCGGGACGCGCTGCAAGCCTTTCTCGAGGGCGAGCAACCGGTCGCATTGCTGTACGATCGGGAGCGCCGCGATCGCTACGGCCGTGAACTGGCGCACCTGTACCGCCGCGACGGTGCCAATGCGGAAAGCCACCTGCTGCGCCAGGGGCTTGCCTACCACGTGGCCATTTTGCCAAATACGACACTGGCGGACTGTCTTGCCAGGGTGGCGGACGTCGCCCGCGAGCAGCAGCGGGGGCTGTGGCGCAATGCCCGCGCTACCCCGGCCAGCGAGGTAACAGAAGGGGGTTATCAGCGGGTAACTGGCCGCGTCACCGAGATCAAATTTGCCAAAATCTGGTGGGTGGAACTGGAGGGCGGCGTCACCGGCGTAATCCATCCCGCTGCGCAAGCGGTCTTCGCCCGTTCCGAGGTAGAGGCCTGGCGGGGTAATGCCGTGGAAATTAGCGGCTGGGTGTACGCCAGTAAAAATCCGCGCTATGCGCGCTGGCGCATGAAT
>JBFJMM010000152.1:0-5542 GCA_041633885.1 Porticoccaceae bacterium | reverse complement strand
TCATCGTATTCGAGCAGTTGTTTGCGAATATCAAAGTTGCGACCTTCCACCTTGCGCTGTGCCTTTTCGATGGCGTTGCTCACCATGCGGTGCTCGATAGCCTCGCCCTTTTCCATACCCATGGCGCGCATCATGTTCTTGACCCGGTCCGAGGCAAATAAACGCATCAGCGGATCCTCCATGGACAGGTAGAAACGGGACAGCCCCGGATCCCCCTGGCGACCCGCCCGACCCCGCAACTGGTTGTCGATGCGCCGCGACTCGTGCCGCTCGGTGCCAAGAATATGCAACCCCCCCGCCGCGATAACCTGATCGTGGCGCGCTTTCCATTGCTCCTTGATGCGCGCGCTATCCACCTCGCTCGGATTTTTGAGCTCCGCGATCTCCGCTTCCCAATTACCCCCCAGCACAATATCGGTACCGCGTCCCGCCATGTTGGTGGCGATGGTCACGGTGCCCGGTCGGCCCGCCTGGGCGATAATATGCGCTTCTTTCTCGTGAAATTTGGCATTGAGCACCTGGTGTTTGATACCCTCCTTATTGAGAAAGCCGGACAGTAATTCCGAGGTTTCGATGGATGCCGTTCCCACCAGCACCGGCGCCCCTTTTTCGATAGAGGAGCGAATATCTTCCACCACCGCCTGAAATTTTTCTTCCTGGGTCAGAAAGATCAAATCGTTGAGATCCTGCCGAGCCACTGGCTGATTGGTGGGGATTACCATCACTTGCAGGCCATAGATTTCGTGAAATTCGTACGCCTCGGTATCCGCCGTGCCGGTCATGCCCGCTAACTTGTCATACTGGCGAAAATAGTTTTGAAAGGTGGTGGACGCCATGGTCTGGCTTTCACTTTGAATCTGTGTCCCTTCCTTGGCTTCAATCGCCTGGTGCAACCCCTCGGACAGACGCCGACCGGGCATGGTGCGCCCGGTGTGCTCGTCTATCAACACCACCTCTCCTCCTTGCACAATGTATTCCACATCCCGGTGGAACAGATGGTGGGCGCGCAGGGCGTTGTGGATATGATGGAGCAAATTCAAATTTGTAGCCTGATACAAACTGTCATCTTTTGAAAGTAAGCCTTCACTTACCAAAATGCCTTCTATTTTTTCGTGGCCCTGCTCGGTCAGTTCCGCCTGCCGGGTTTTTTCGTCTATGGTGAAATCCCCCGGCTTATCCTCCGTTTCGGGACTCAATAGCTGCACCAGCGCGTTGATGCGCTTATAGAGCGCCGAGCTGTCGCTCACCGCACCGGAAATAATCAGCGGGGTGCGCGCCTCGTCGATGAGGATGGAATCCACCTCGTCGATAATCGCAAAGGCCAGATCCCGCTGCGACTTGTCTTCCAGTCGCAGCGCCATGTTGTCCCGTAAATAGTCAAAGCCAAATTCATTATTGGTGCCATAGGTAATATCGGCGTGGTAAGCCTCCCTGCGGGTTGCGGGTTCCAGTCGCCCACCCGCATCGTCGTGGACGTACAGGAATGAATTGGCAACATTGGGACCGGCAAACGACTGGATCACGCCAACCCTCATGCCCAGAGCGTCGTAAACGGCGGCCATCCAGCGGGCATCGCGACTGGCCAGATAATCGTTGACTGTCACCAGGTGAACGCCCCGGCCAGCCAGCGCGTTGAGATAGATCGGCAGGGTGGCGACCAGGGTTTTACCTTCACCGGTGCGCATTTCGGCGATTTTTCCCTGATGCAGCACAATCCCGCCCACCAGCTGCACATCGAAATGGCGCAAGCCAATGGCGCGCCGCGACGCTTCCCGTACCACGGCAAACGCTTCCACGAGCAGGTCATCCAGGGTCTCACCGGCGTTCAGGCGCCCGCGAAATTCTGCGGTTTTTCCCTGCAATTGCACATCACCCAGGGCTTGAAGGTCTGCCTCAAGTGCATTTATAGCCGCCACTGTCTTACGTAGCCGACGCAGTTCTCGATCATTTTTACTGCCAACTATGTTACGAAATACCTTTCCGATCATACTGTCTGGTCTCGCGCGAATGTATTAAGCCGACTTGTCACGGTTGCACTGCAGTGACGGCATAGACAACCACCCAGCGATGCTGGATACGGAATTGCTTGGAGGAAAATCAGAGAATGGTGCGGTGAATATAACTGGCCGGGTCGACCACGCGGCCATTTTTGTACACTTCGAAATGCACATGGGGGCCAGTGGAGCGACCGCTGCTTCCCATCAGCGCAATCACCTGACCCTTTTTTACCAGATCGCCAGGCGCCGCGAGATTGACTTTGTTGTGTCCGTAGCGGGTAATCAGACCTTCGCCGTGGTCGACTTCTATCATATTGCCGTAACCCTTGTAGGGTTCCGAACGAATCACAATACCAGCACCCACGGCCACCACTTCAGCGCCCATTTTACCGGCGAAGTCCACCCCTTTGTGCCACGCCTTGCGCCCACTGAAGGGATCGTTGCGCATGCCATAGCCCGACGACATCCAGCCTTTGGTGATGGGTAGCCCGGCGACCGCAACATCCCGCTTCAATTTGCGATCCGCCATCATGTCCTTGAGCAGTTCCAACTGTGTTTCCCGATTATCCAGCAGCGCCTGCAAGTCGCTTAGCAGCCGACCCAGCGTCGTATCCTTGACCTGTTCCTCGCCCAGTTCCTCGGGACCACCCACCGCTGGCGCACTGCTAAAATCGAACTCACCATCGTCGAGACCCGCCATGCCGGTGATGCGTTCACCCAGGGCGTCGAGGCGTACCAGGCGCGCCTGCATTTCCGCCAGCTTCAGGGTCAGCGCTTCCACGTGCCGCCCCGCTTCCCCTTCCACCTTGTCCAGACCGTCCCGCTGCAGGGCCAGCTCCCGCTCGAGCTGGGCGACGGAGTCCTGCAAGGACGTGCCGTGGTCGCGGCTGTATTGCAACCCCAGCACCACGCTGACGCCCACCGGCAAGCCGAGCAGGCACAGGGAGAACAGAACTTTGGCCCACTGATTCAGGTGCAGGGAGAGAATCTTTCCGTAGCGATGACTGATGATGATAATTTTCACTGGTCGCGTCTTATGTTATTAGTGAAGTCGATTACAGGATTGATCATGGCAGCGTACACGGTAGTTTAGCCCGCCAGTAGCGGTTTGGTATAGGAAATCGGCGCCTGCTCCTCGTTGTGCTCAAATGTCACCACCTCCCAGGCGTCCTCCTGGGCGATCAGGGTGCGCAGCAACAAATTATTTAGCGCATGACCGGACTTGTAGGCGGCGAACTCACCGATCAGGCTGTTACCCAGCAGATATAGATCGCCGATGGCGTCCAGTACCTTGTGCTTGACGAATTCGTCCTCGTAACGCAGGCCATCCTCGTTCAAAATCTTGGTTTGGTCAACCACGATAGCATTGTCCATACTGCCACCGCGAGCCAGCCCCTGGGAACGCAGGTATTCGATTTCGTGCATAAAACCGAACGTCCTGGCGCGACTGACCTCCCGGACAAACGAGGTGCTGGAAAAATCCACGGAGGCTTCGAGGGTACGATTCTGGAAAACCGGATGGTCAAAATCGATAGCAAACGTCACTTTGAACCCGTTAAACGGTTTAAAACTTGCCAGTTTGTCGCCCTGCTGAACACTCACCGACTTTAAGATGCGGATAAAACGTTTTGGTTCATTCTGTTCGACAATGCCCGCCGACTGGATCAAAAACACGAAGGGCCCGGCACTGCCGTCCATAATCGGCACTTCCGGGGCGGTCACGTCGATGATGGCGTTGTCGATACCAAGGCCAGCCATGGCCGACAGCAAATGCTCCACCGTGGATACCCGGACGTCACCGTTGACCAGCGACGTGGACAGGGTGGTGTCGCCAACATTGTCGGCCCGGGCCTGAATGTCCACCGGCGGATCGAGATCAGTGCGGCGGAAAACAATGCCGGTATTTACCCCTGCCGGACGCAGGGTGAGATAAACTTTTTCGCCGGTGTGCAGCCCAACGCCAGTGGCGCGAATGGTGTTGTTTAAGGTGCGCTGTCGAATCACTGGCGGCATGCCCCTGAAAGTCAAGGGCGCCATACTAGCAAAACCGCCGGCATTGCTCTACCGGTATTATCCGCGCCTTGTGGAGGGGATCACACAGGGCGCGGACAACAACCAGCGGCGGTTAGCGCAGATAAGCGGCGACCTTCAGTCCGCCTGCCGCCGCAAAAACGCCGGAATATCCAGATAGTCGAGGTTGTCGTTACCCTCGACCCGCGGCTCTATCTTGCGGGCCGCGGAGCCGTCGCGCACCGTGGGCGAGGCGCGTCGCGCAACCGTCGGACGATCCAGCTCGTGGTAATTTGGCTCGCCAGTATTTTTACGGGTGTTATCCACCACCTTGGCCGGTGCGGCCTGACGTTGCGCCACCGGTTGCCCGAGGCCAGTGGCCACCACGGTGACCCGCAACTGATCGCCCATCGAGGGATCGATAACCGTACCCACTACCACGGTCGCGTCTTCAGACGCGAACTCTTCGACGGTATCACCGACCTCCGCGAATTCGCCCAGAGACAGATCGGGACCCGCCGTGATATTCACCAGAATACCCCGCGCACCCTGCAGATCGATGTCCTCCAGGAGCGGGCTGTGAATCGCGGCTTCCGCCGCTTCGCGCGCCCGATTTTCGCCGCTGGCTTGCCCGGAGCCCATCATCGCCATGCCCATTTCGGACATGACGGTGCGCACATCGGCGAAATCGACGTTGATCATACCGGGGCGAATAATCAGGTCGGCAATGCCCTGCACCGCACCCAACAGCACGTCGTTGGCCGCCTTGAACGCCTCCAGCAAACTGGTGGATTTACCCAGTACCGCCAGTAACTTCTCGTTGGGTATGGTAATCAGAGAGTCCACCTTGTCCTTGAGCTGGCGAATACCTTCGTCGGCAATTGCCATACGCTTGCGGCCCTCAAACACGAAGGGCCGGGTCACGATGGCGACCGTGAGAATACCCAGGTCCCGCGCCACATCCGCAACCACCGGCGCGGCGCCGGTACCCGTGCCACCACCCATGCCGGCGGTGATAAACACCATGTCCGCGCCCTCCAGCACGTCGGCGATACGATCCCGATCCTCCATTGCCGCCTGGCGACCCATCTCCGGATCGGCGCCGGCCCCCAGGCCTTTGGTAATGCCATTACCCAGTTGCAGCAGCGTGGTATTGGCCAACCCTTTGAGCGCCTGGGAGTCCGTATTGGCGCAGATAAATTCGACGCCTTCCACCTGACATTCAACCATGTGGCGCACCGCATTACCGCCGCCACCCCCAACACCGATGACCTTGATTTCCGCACTGTCCGGAACACTGTCCACTATTTGAAACATACGTATTACCCCTCGATTGAAAAACGACCGTTAATTCCGATGTCGATATTGCTCATTGCCCACCCACCTGCACTGGTTACAGATTGCCCTGGAACCAATTCTTTGCCCGCGCCCACCAGCCACCACCGGTTTCCGGTGCGCGACTCACCCGTCGCCCCGCGCGATGTTGCTGCATGCCGTACAACAACAGGCCAACTCCCGTGGAATAAATCGGGTTG
>JBFJMM010000151.1:0-5558 GCA_041633885.1 Porticoccaceae bacterium | reverse complement strand
TCCTTGACGTTCTCCAGATACAGCTTCCAGTTGGATTTTGAGTACTGGCGGGTGCAGCCGAGATACACAATCGGCTTGTGGAAAATCCGGTCTACCCAGGGGCGCATGGCGGCGCCAATATAATCAAACAGGGGTTCCACCGTTTCGCTAAAGGTTGCAAACAGCAGTCCTTTGTAGCTCTCCACCCGCAGTTTGGTCAGGCCATTGCAGGCCGGGTCAAAATCAACCGGCATACCCTTCATATGCTTCATACCGCGACTAAACGGCACCCCCGACAAATTGCCCCGCGCATCGTAATTCCACTGGTGATATACGCAGGTATGGGACAGGGTGTTGCCGCGGGGTGTGCGACACACCATCGCGCCGCGATGGGCGCAGCGATTGACCCAACAGGCCAGTGCACCGTCCTCGGTGCGTGTCACTACCACCGGCGTGTCGCCGACATAGGTTGCCTTGAAGTCCCCCGGATTGGGGATTTCGGCTTCCAGACCAAGGAAACTCCAGGTGGGTCCGCGAAAAATCCGTTCCTGTTCCCGGGCATAAATTTCCGCGGAACTGAACACCGCATAGGGAACCCGCGAACCGTCGTCCCGGGGAAAGATCAGATTTGTTGCGCTATCTTTTCGGTAATCCTGGTGCGGAATATTCATAACCGGATGCCTCGCTGCTCAATAACGCCATCACTTAAAATGATAGATTTATCATTAATACTAACCCCCCAAGCTCCGGCAATGCAACACCCGCCACCACACTGAGCGGCCGCGGCGGCAAGGCCATTCACACAACCCGTGCACCGCCCGACGTCCAGCGGTTACACTGTCGGGCACAGAGGGTTGCAGCCGAGCATACTGGCTGCGGATTAAATCGCAAGCGAACGATCAGGACCACGGCGGATACCGCCGCCATAACGCAAGCGGCGCTAACCAATTTCTCGACCCGACGCCGCACCCGGGGGAACCTTGAAGCAGCCGTCGCCCACACCATCCGACAGGCATCAACTGGAAACCAACTACCGCTGGTACGCACTCGCCGTGCTGACCATGGTGTATGTTTTCAGTTTTATCGACCGCCAGATCCTGGTAATTCTGCAGGAGAGCATCAAGGCCGATCTGGGCTTGAGCGATACCCAACTGGGCCTGTTATCGGGCATTTCCTTTGCCCTGTTTTACGTGGCTCTGGGCATTCCCATCGCCCGCTACGCCGACCGGGGCAATCGGCGCAATATCGTGGCCATCGCCATCGCGCTGTGGAGCGCCATGACCGCCCTGTCCGGTGCCGCGCAGAATTTTGTGCACCTGTTGCTGGCCCGAATCGGCGTCGCCGTGGGTGAAGCGGGCGGCAGCCCGCCGTCCCATTCCATGATCTCGGATATGTTTCCACCCCAGCAACGGGCCACCGCCCTGTCCATCTACTCCACCGGCATCAATTTCGGCATCCTGCTGGGCTTTATTATCGGCGGGTGGGTCAACGACTGGCTGGGCTGGCGCTGGGTATTTGTGATTATCGGCATTCCGGGCATCGCCTGGGCGTTGCTGGTGCGCCTGTCCCTGAGCGAGCCGCCCCGCGGCTACGCCGAAAAACTCACCCAGGTCGCCGACCCGCCGCCCTTCAAGGACACCCTGATGCTGCTGTGGTCGCGCAGATCCTTTCGCCACCTGAGTCTAGCGGCGGGGTTACACGCCTTTGTCGGCTACGGGGTCGGACAGTGGATTGCGTCCTTTTTTATTCGCACTTACGCGTTAACTTCAACGGGCGAACTCGCCACCTGGCTGGGTCTGATTTCCGGCACTGCCGGGGCAGCGGGTACATTCCTGGGCGGCTATCTGTGCGACAAATTCGGCGTGCGCGACAAACGGTGGTATGTGTTTCTGCCCGCCACCGCGACCGTCATCGCGGTGCCCTTCTACCTCGCGGTGTATATGCTCGACGAGTACTACCTGGCTCTATCCATGTACGCGATGCCCATTTTTCTCGGCGCCATGTACCTCGGCCCCACCATTGCACTGACCCACGGTATTGTGGGGGTGCGCATGCGTGCGCTCGCTTCGGCTATTCTGTTTTTTGTACTGAACCTCGTGGGGTTGGGCCTGGGCCCACTGGTGACGGGTATGGTCAGCGATTTACTGGCGCCACGTTTTGGCGATCAAAGTCTGCGCTACGCCCTCGCCCTGATGTCCATCGTGTATATCTGGTCCACGTTTCACTACCTGATGGCGGCGCGTACCATTCGCGAGGACCTGGCAGGGGCGCCCCGATAAACCACAGCGATTAAACCACAACGATTAAACCACGGGCGCGAACGGGATTGCCGTTACCGGATGTCGTTATCCGGATCATCCTCCGCATCGTCGATCTCATCAATCAACGCCGCGTCAAAGTTTTCAACTGTCGGTTGCGGCTCGCGATTGAACAGCAGGCGCGTCACATCGGGGCGGGCGTAGTGCCCCACCGGATCGGCGAACGATTTGGCAATGGCAATCGCACCCAGATCAATATCCGCAAACAACAGCCCCTCCTCCGTGTGCGCCAGGGGTTCGCACAGGGGCCGCCCGTCCGGGCCGTAAATTTGCGCGTAGCCGCCGCCCACGGCCATCAACCCCGCCTGCTCGTCGTTATGCACCATCAGCTCGTACATTGCCGGGGACACCATGCCGCAGGGCGCCAGCACAAAACACTGCCCCTCCGCCGCGTAGACCTGGGACAACGCATTATTGAGTGGACCACCCAGCGCATACGCCTGAGGATAGGAACTGAACGATGGCCAGGCGGCGATATGTACCTGCTCGTGCATACTGAACATGGCGTACTTGGTGAGGGGCTGCATGTGTTCCCAGCAGCACAACTGACCGATGCGTCCCAGTGAGGTATCGAGCACATCCAGATCGCTGCCATCCCCTTCCCCGTAAATCGTGCGCTCCACATGGGTCGGCTTCAATTTTCTGCGGGTCTGCACCACGTCGCCGCGGTTATCAAACAAAAATTGCGCGATAAACAGCGAACCCTGATCCCGCTCACTGGCCCCCATCGACACAAAAATATCGTGCTGTTGCGCCGCCTCGGCAATGCGATCAAAGGCCGCCCCGTCCACCACCACACTGTTCTCGTGGTAGCGTTGAAAATAGCGGATGTTAGACGCCGGGGTCGATAACCAGGCCCACCAGGGATACCCCGGCAGCCAGCATTCGGGAAACGCCACCAGCGCCGCACCCTGTTGCGCGGCCGCGGCGATCAGTTGCACCGCCTTGTCCACCCCGGCGGACAGATCCATAAACACCGGCGCCGCCTGCACCACTGCCACCCGATAGGAAATGCTCATAAGCTTGCCTCTGTGGGGTTGGCAGCGCCGCCACCGTAGTAATGGTCGAAGGGAAAATCACTGTCCAGAGCCTGCAAATGTTGGCGACAGCAGTCATCGATCAACTGCTGCTCCTCAGCCGACAATAATTTCCCGGAAGTCCCTTTTTGACCCTGCCGCACCATGCTTCCACCGGGGCGCGCAAAGGGCGTCATCTCGCCGGGATAAAATTTATGGTCGACACTTTTCATATAGGCAAACGAGCTTAACGAATAAACTTTCTCTACCTCCGGCTCGGTTAACGCCACCTCCATCAACGCCGCAATTTGGCGAATCATGGCGCGCGGGTCGTCGAGCATCTGCTCGTAGGTCAAAAACAACACATTGGGCCGCTCCCGCCACTGCCAGTAGCTGTGGGTAAATGCCACCCAGGGCTCCAGAATAGCGCCGCGCGCGTTGCGTACCCAGGTGGCAACCGTCGGCATTAAAGGTCCGAGCATCACATTGCCGAAAAAATGGTAGGCGGACACCACCACGTCTTTCGGGTCGCGCACCACGCACACATACTTTGCCGCGCTGCTGTAGGGCATCAGTGTGGCCGGGGCGTGGGTTTTAATGGCCCGCAACCCGGTGATAGCCAGCTGCGCCGGGCGCGGGTCGGTGAGCTCGATAGTCATATCTTTAGACGGACAATCCGGCCAGGGAACCACATCAAAAATATCGTCGAATTCTGCCGTGCCGCGGTTGGCGATCTGATGCACCACCTGCATCATCCAGTTGGTGCCGCTTTTCATAAACGCGCACACAAATACATCCTGAGCCGTCGGTTCATAGTCCTTGAATGCGCGCTCGATACCCTTGTGCAGGGCGGCGCCCATCGGCTTGAAAAAGCGGCTAAACAGCTCGAATTCCGAACCCAGCAAACGCGCTATGGCAAACCGGATTTGCCAGAACACCGTGACCGGCAACAGCAGCCAGCGCTGGCGGGCGATGCGCGCGCGTCGCGCCTTACGTTTCAGGGCGACATCGGGAAAATCGGCAGTCGGCACGGTCTCTACTCACAGTGTGTCGCGCGCTGGTGGTAACGCCGGGGGCGTGCGCAGTGGGTTTTTGCGGGGCATGCCCACCCGCTAGGCAGCGCCCCTGGTGGCCTTTTTGGATTTTTTCGCGGCTTTCTTTTCTTTGGCGCTCAGCGCCGGTTTCTTTTTTGTTTCTTTGTTGCTTTTCTGTTCCCTGCCCATAGGTTGCGCTCCCGCTGTTGGTTGCCCTGCCGCCGTGGCGAAGGGCGTCAGATAGTCGGGTCAGGTTCCGCCGCCCAGGCCGTATAACCCCCGTCCAGACTGTAAACTTCGGTAAAGCCCTGCTCCACCATATACTTGGCCGCACTCTGGCTGGAGTTGCCGTGGTAGCACACCACCACCAACGGCAACGACTTGCTGGCCTCCCGCACAAAGGTATCCACACCAAATTCGATCAGCGAAACAGACCCAGGAATATTGCCGCTGGCAAACGAACCTTCGTCCCGAATATCAATCATCGTTACCGAGATATCACTCAGCAGCAGTTGCCGCAACTGGGCCACGGATAAATGTTTAAAGCTCATCTCCCCTCCGGTACCCCGCGGGCGCGATGTGTTTGGTGCTGAAACCTGTCCGCCTGGTGGCTAACCATACGTGCATAAATACGCCGTCGCAACTGCTACCTGCAATTGAAACTGTCGATTCCCCTCCACCGTAAAGGTCTCCCCGGCGCGGAACGTTTGCCAGTCTGTCTGTCCGGGCAACTTCACCGTCAGTGCACCGCTGATCACTGTGATGGTTTCCAGTTCACTGGTGCCGAAATCGTACTCCCCTGACGCCATCACGCCCACCGTGGCCGGCAGGGTCGCCGTGGCGAAACCGATGGATTTAACCCTGCCGTCGAAATATTCGTTTACCGTTAGCATGTCCGTTCCTAGGTGCTGCGAAAAATGATGGCGATTATATATCCGACCCACCACCACCGGGCAACGACATCGTTACCCCTGGTTCTCGCAAACGGGTTTGGCTTCAGGATTTTTTCAAGTACACTCAAACCCCAACCCCCTGCAGGACCGCCCATGCCCTACGACTCCCACATTGGCGACGAACTGAATATCCTCACCCTCTATAACCTCACCACCACCCTGGAAGGCGTAAAAATTCATTCCTCCGCGGAACCCGCGGTCATTGCCGCCGCGCAGCGGCTGTTCGACAAGGGCCTGATCACCCAGCCCGACGGCGGC
>JBFJMM010000150.1:0-5566 GCA_041633885.1 Porticoccaceae bacterium | reverse complement strand
GGGCCAAATATTTCTTCCCGACACTGCGGGGAATAACTCCCCGCCACCCAGTTGTGGGCGCCGCACACCATCATCACCCAGCTCGACGCCGGGCAGGCGCGGGCGGTTTCCGAACAGGCAAGCAGTTGCGCCCGTATCGGCGCTTCGTGACCACCGTAAAGGGCCGGGGAGAGTAGCCGGGAAAGTCCGGCTCTCTTGAGGGCTGCTATGGATTCGGGGGCTGCCGAACGGGCGGTTTCGCTGGCTTCCCGATGCGCTTCGAGTATCGGCAGGGTGGAGTGGATAGCGTCCACAAAAGGTTTGGTATCGGGGGTTTCTAATGCATTCATAATCGCAACGGACTCCGTGATTCCATGGTTTGTAAATGTGGTCTCAAAGCGACGGATTTTGGTATTCACGACTGCCCCGGATTTGCTCAATCAATTGCACGACGTTGGTCGGCACGGCCATACCGCGCCAGGCGACGTGTTGGTCGGGGCGCACCAGCAGCAAGGGCGTATCGTAGATCGACGCTTCCCGCTGTCCATGGAGATCAATCTGGTGCAGGGGTACACCGGCAGCTTGTGCGGCGTCCTGTAAGACGGATACGTCTATAGCGGAATCACAGCGCAGCAGGGTGTATCCCGGCCCCAGGTGGTCGTACAGGGAACTTTTGTCATCCAGCCAGATATGGGGCACGCGGCAACCGGGGCAGGTCGACGGGGTGTAAGAGCCGATGGCGTAGGCTGGTGGCTGTGCGCCGTCGTAGGCAATGGCTGGGGAGGCCTCGTAGTAATAACCAAAATTCAGGCCGATACAGGCAAACTGCGGGCCGTCGTTTTCCACCATATAGCTGCCCAGTTGCGCCCGACAGGCGTCACCCGCGGGGCCAGGTTCCTCAACGTCAGGCGCAATTGTCAGATTGTTTTTTTTGCGTACCAGGGCGGCGATGGACGACACCTGATCGAGAATAGGCCGGCGTTCCGCTTCAAATGTTGGCAACAAATCGCGGTCAGCCCAGCCATTTATGACCGCCGCCAGTTTCCAGGCTAAATTAGCCGCATCCGCGATACCGGCATTCATGCCGTAGCCCGCCATGGGTATCCAGTTGTGAGCGGCATCGCCCAGCAGAAAAACGTTACCGACAGAGAATTTGTCAGCCAGCAGGCGACGCCCGACCCAGGGTTTTTTGGTGTGGATAGTAAAATCCACGTCGCTGCCGATACATCGCCGAATGGTGGCATTCCAGTCAAAGGTCGCCGCGTCCTGTGGCGATGAATAAAACCCGTTAACCACCCATTCATCCGCGCCATCCAGCGCAATAACGGCACCCAGTTGTAGCGGGTTTAAGATCCAGTACATCCAGGCCGGGTTACAGCCCACATTGCGCAGCAGTGCGGGGGCGTTAATGGTGGCCATCATGGCGTACATCAGGCCGTCGTCGCCCTGTAGTTCGACCCCCAGTATTTTGCGCACCAGGCTGCTGGCGCCGTCGCAACCAGCTACAAATTGCGCCTCGAATTGTCGGGTTTTTCCGGTACTCAAATCGGTGCCACCAACCTGCACGGATGCACCCAGTTGAGTGACAGTGTGGGCGCGGAAGTTGGACACAATGGTGAGTTTGTCGAAAGTGGTGGCGTGGCGGAACAGCACTGGCTCCAGGTACACCTGATTGATGCGATGCGGCGGTTCAGGAGTGGGCCAGCCACCGTCCGCATAACCGGCGTCGTTAAAACGGTTGGCCCGGGAGGGAATGCGCACCCGTCCCAGCTCGTGGCCAGACATGCTGGTGACGTAGGCTACATCGTGGGGATAATCAGCCGGCAGGCCGGCAGCGCGCACCTGATCGGCAACGCCGAGGCGACGAAAGACTTCCATGGTGCGGGCGGATACGTGGTTACAACGGGGCTCCGGTGGTTCCATAGCGGCTCGTTGTTCGAGTATCAGGGTGTCTATCCCACGGGAAGCGAGATCCATCCCCAAACTTAACCCAACCGGACCGCCGCCGATAATCAGTACCGCAAACGGCGGTGCGTTTTGCTCAGACTTAGCGCTTCGATCGGTGGCGTCTTCGGTGCCGGACACAGACTCGCCTCGCACTTTATAATTTTACGTGGGGCAAGAATAAACGGCACCGTCCCCCAAGTCCACGTTGAAAGCTCCTCCGGTTTGTGTGCAACCGGCGGTTTTTTTACCGCATTGCTCCCGGGACAGCAGGTGATTAAGATGAGTCATGCCGTCGCGCATCATGGAAGGGCGGGCAGCGGAAAAGCCTATTCGTATTGGAGTAAGTTATGAAGCCCGAAGATTTGACCTGGCGCATACAGGACCGACCCGGCGAAACATTCAGGGTACATCGCTCTATTTACACCGACGAGGAAATATTTGAGCTGGAGATCAAATATATTTACGAGGGGGGCTGGATTTATATCGACCACGAATCCCATCTGCCGAACGTCAACGATTACATTACCACCACCATTGGCCGCCAGCCGGTGATTATTGTGCGCGGCGAAAATAATACCTACCAGGGTTTTATCAACGCCTGTAGTCATCGCGGCGCCAAAGTGTGTCGCCACGCCAGCGGTAACAGCAAGTTCTGGACCTGTCCCTATCACGGTTGGGTGTACAACACGGCTGGCGAATTACTGCATATCAAGGACGAAGAAAATGGTGCTTTCCCGGAGGGCTACCTGGCGCGGGATCACAATTTGACGCCGATACCTTTTGTGGAAGCCCGCCACGGGTTTATTTTTGCAAGCCTGAACCCGGATAGCCCGTCGTTGCGGGAGCACCTTGGCGAGAGCCTGCGGTTTATTGAGATGTTTAACAATCAGTCTCCCGACGGTCTCGAAGTGTTGCGCGGCCGCTCGGTCTATACCCACCGCGGCAACTGGAAAATGCAGGCAGAAAATGGTGTCGATGGCTATCACGTGGATGTGGTTCACGCCTCCTATTTCAAGCTGGCGGCGGATCGCGCAAAAAAATTGGCCGCGACCCAGGGTCAGGATTCCGTGAAATCGATTTCCCTCAATATGACTGACACCGACCACGGTAATTACGACCTGGGCAACGGGCATGTGATGTTGTGGACGGATATCCCCAACTACCGGGATCGCGCGCTGGGTATGCAATACGATGCGCTGCAAGCCCGGGTTGGGGACCTTGAGGCAAAGTGGATGGCGGCGCGGCTCCGTCAGGTGTTGATTTATCCCAATCTGATTTTGTTCGACGGGGTCTCCACCCAGTTGCGCAGCTGGCATCCGGTGGCCGCGGATCAGACTCGAGTGAACGCGGTGTGCGTGGCTCCGAAAGGGGAGCCGGACGCCGCGCGGGAACGGCGCATTCGCCAGTACGAAGATTTTTACGGGGCCAGTGGTATCGCGACCCCCGACGATCTGACCGAATTTGACGCCTGTCAGGATGGCTACAACGGGCGTCTTGCCGAGTGGCAGGATTTCGACCGTGGCATGCAGCGCGCCCATCGGGGGGCCGATCAATTTGCCGAAGAAATTGGTATTTCACCGGCGGTAAGCGCTGGTCATTTTGCCGATGAAACCCTGTATCACGGCGAGTATCGACATTGGCTACAGGTGTTGATCGCGGGCCTGGCAAAGGATGCTTTGGCGGAGGGAGTCAGCTGATGACAGATGCCGGGCACCATCTTCGTGAGGCGGTTAGCGAATTATTGCTGGAGGAGGCCGACGCCATTGATCAGCGGCGCTGGGACGACTGGCTCGAGTTATACACAGAGGACGCCGTTTATTACGCGCCGGCCTGGGAGGGTGACGACGACCTGACCAGCGACCCGCTGCGGGAAATTTCACTGATCTATTGCGGCAACAAACAACGTCTGGCCGATCGGGTGTGGCGTATTCGCTCCAACCTGTCATCCTCCCTGGCGCGCATGCCCCGTACCTGTCATCTGGTCACCAATATTCGCGTCGCTGCGTCGGACCGGGAGAGTGTCTCGGTCACCGCAAACTTTCACACCAATACGTTTAAACACGAAGAAAAGGAGAGCACCGTATTTTTTGGACGCTATCAGTATCAGTTGCAACGAGACGGTGAAAAATTAACCATTCGCCAAAAGAAAATTATCGTGTACAACGATATTATTCCCCGACAAATGGATATTTTTAATATTTGATGTCGTTCTATTGGAACCAGCGTCGTCAAATTCTTCTGCTCTTGATGTCAAAAACCCAATGGAGGATAAATGCCAGTTATCGACAATACACAGCTGGACGTACACCAACTGCCGGGCCTTCGGCATCGCACTATCGGTGGTCACAAACAGGGAGTGACGAGTATGGAGGTATGGTCGAAAACCATTGCTCCGCACTCGGCGACCCCTGTACATCGCCACGCCTGTGAAGAGGTGATCCTGATCCTATCCGGGCGTGGAACATGCACGATTGATAGCGAAGTCCATGCGTTCGGTCCGGACTCAACCTTGATAATCCCGTCGGATGTGGTGCATCAGATTGTTAATACGTCGGACGCGGAAATGCATCTGGTGGCTGCCCTTGGCATGGCGCCCGTACGGGTCCGGGGCGATGACGGCAGGGCAATGCCTTTACCGTGGGATGCACCTGCAAACTGAAGCCGGTGGCGAGCCTGTAACCGTTGCGGCAATGGCATTTTATTTTCACGCCGGGGCGAAATGGAGGGCCCTGAGCGACGCGCCTCCCCTGTTTTAAGAGAGTTATCACTCCCGGTGATCGGGCTGTTGCCGATCGTTTTGTCACGTGCGAAGCAGATACTGGACGCTACTCCGATGGTGCTGGTTTATGGCTTTTGGCTAGCACGGATAATCGATTGTTCGTGATTGCGAATAAACAGGATGGCGGTCCCGGTAATCAGACAAATGACGCCAAACACAATAAAGTACACATTCAATCCCAGCGCCAGTTCGATCAGAGCGCCGGCCAGCAACGGCCCCACGATGGAACCCGCGCGCCCAATACCGTTGGCCCAGCCGACGCCGGTGGAGCGAATAACCGTCGGGTACATAAAACTGGAGAGGGCATTGATACTGATCTGCCCGCCAACAATAAAAAACCCCGCAAAAAACGACAGGATCATTACCAGACCGAGGGATGCGGACAGTTGTCCGAGAATCATCATGCTTGCCGCTCCCAGGAAAAAAACACCGCCGAGAATATAACGGGAGCCCCAGCGGCGAATCATCCAGGCAAAGATAAACGGGCCAACAGCTCCGCCGACATTGAGTATCACTACCGTTCTGGAGGCCTCGCGTAACTCATAACCAGCGTTCACCAGCAGGGTAGGTATCCAGCTGTACAGAAAATACACCACCATCAAATTAAAAAAGAATACGACCCACAGCAACAAGGTATCCCTGGCGTAGTCATCCATAAACAGCGCTTTTACTGGAAAGTGTTTTTCCGTTTCGATGTGATGGGCAAAAACGGTATCGTCTGCAATAGTTCTTTCACGTTCTATTTTACGAGCAATTTTGCGCAGCAGATCGTCGTTGTCTTTAGCCTGGGTCATTAAAAAACGTGGCGATTCCGGTAGCCATACCAGCAGAATGGGCACCAGTAACAGCGGCATGATGCCC
>JBFJMM010000149.1:0-5620 GCA_041633885.1 Porticoccaceae bacterium | reverse complement strand
CGGCGGTCGCGGTTAGCCCGGCCGCGGCGAAATCGCCCCGGGGTCCGCCCAGTGCAATAAAAATCGTATTGAGATTGTCGATCACCGCAACTTCGAGGCGGACCCCCAGATAGTTTGCGAAGGCGCGAGCGAGCACATACTCAAAACCGTTCTCCCCTTTGGCATCTGTGTAGTAGGTAGTCGGGCCAGTGAAGGTGATCATACGCAGCACCCCGTTGGACTGAATAATTTCCAGGGTGGTGGGCGCGCGGCTTGCGGTTATTCCGGCGCAGGCCAGGAACACGGCCAGTGATAACAACAGGCGTCGGGTCGCACGCTTGAGGTGAAAAAATCCTAATCGCATGGTTCGATACGTCGCCCCGAGATCGCCACAGGGGCAAGAGTAGTGGGAGTCGCAGTCCGGTTCAACTGTTGTTCGACACCAGCCGTGGGGGCGTGATGTGGACCACAATTCCCGTTCGCCCCACTTGCGAGCTGCCCACCGCAATCATTTTCAGTACAATACGCGCTCTTCTTTACCCGTCCTGTTGAGAGCCCATTGATGTTGATTCTGCGCGGCGCGCCGGCACTGTCTTTATTCCGTAGACAAAAACTCCACGCGACGCTGGTAGACGCAGCACCAACGGTACAGTCGGTTTACGCGGAGTACGTGCATTTCGCGGTTGTCGATGGGGAATTGTCCGCTCCTGAGCACGGCGTGCTAGAGGCGCTACTGCGCTACGGCCCGCACACCGCAACGGAAGCGGCGACGGGTACGCTGTTTTTGGTGGTGCCCCGGGTAGGCACGATTTCCCCCTGGTCCAGCAAGGCCACTGATATCGCTCATAACGCCGGGTTGTCGACCTTGCGTCGGGTTGAGCGTGGCATTGGTTATTACGTGACATTTACCCAGCAACCGGACGCGGCCACCAGCCGCCGCATGGCGACGTTGTTGCACGATCCCATGGTGGAAACTGTGTTCGACGAACTGTCGCAGGCACAGGCGTTATTCAATACGGAGCAGCCCCGTTCCCTGACGTTGGTGGATGTGATGGGTCAGGGACGGGCTGCGCTCGACGCGGCCAACACTCAGTTAGGGCTTGCGCTGGCGGCGGACGAAATCGATTACCTGACCGAGAGTTTCCAGCAGTTGCAACGCAATCCCAGCGATGTCGAGTTGATGATGTTTGCGCAGGCCAATTCGGAACATTGTCGCCACAAAATTTTTAACGCCACCTGGACACTGGATGGCGATCTACAGACCGACTCCCTGTTTGCGATGATTAAAAACACCCATCGCGCAAACGGCGCGAACGTGCTGTCTGCCTATTCTGATAATGCCGCGGTGGTAGCGGGCAGCACCGCGGGCCGATTTTATCCAGGCCCAACTGACCATATATACGGCTATCAACAGGAGCCGGTGCATCTGTTGATGAAGGTGGAAACCCATAATCATCCCACGGCTATTGCACCGTACCCCGGTGCGGGTACTGGCTCGGGGGGTGAAATTCGCGACGAGGGCGCGGTGGGCAGAGGCTCCAAGCCGAAAGTGGGTCTGACCGGCTTTTCGGTTTCCAATCTGAAAATTCCCGGTTATTGCCAACCCTGGGAACAGGATTACGGCAAACCCCAGCGCATTGCCTCGGCATTGGACATTATGCTGGAGGGTCCGATTGGCGGCGCCGCTTTTAACAACGAGTTTGGGCGTCCCAATCTGTGCGGCTATTTTCGCACCTTTGAAATGTCTCACGACGGCGAACAACGGGGTTATCACAAACCGATTATGGTCGCCGGTGGCTACGGCAATATACGTGCGGATCACGTGGATAAGCCGCCATTTGCGCCCGGCTGTAAACTGATAGTGCTGGGTGGCCCGGCCATGTTGATAGGGCTCGGTGGTGGCGCCGCGTCGTCCATGACCTCCGGCACCAGCGCGGAAGACCTCGATTTTGCCTCGGTGCAGCGCCAGAATCCGGAGATGCAGCGCCGTTGTCAGGAAGTGATCGATCGGTGTTGGCAGTTGGGGGCGAATAATCCCATCGCGTTTATTCACGACGTGGGGGCTGGCGGGTTGTCAAACGCGTTTCCCGAACTGGTCAAGGATGGTGGCTGCGGCGGTCGTTTTGAGTTGCGTGAGGTGCCCTGTGACGAACCGGGTATGTCGCCACTGGAGATATGGTGCAACGAATCCCAGGAGCGCTACGTGCTCGCTGTCGCACCCCAGCATTTACAACAGTTTATTGAGTTGTGTGCGCGCGAGCGTTGTCCGGTGGCGGTGGTGGGTGAAGCTATCGCCGACAAAAAGCTGCTGCTCAACGACCAGCTTTTTGACGCGCAGCCGGTGGACTTGCCCATGGCCGTGCTGTTTGGCAAGCCGCCCAAAATGCATCGCGAAGCGGGCCGCCACTATGCGCCGACCCAATCTTTTGATACGCGGGAAATCGCGCTCGACGAAGCGGTGCGACGGGTCCTGGGTCACCCGACGGTAGCCAGTAAAAGTTTTTTGATCACCATCGGCGATCGCTCCATTACCGGCATGGTGGCGCGGGATCAAATGGTCGGCCCCTGGCAGGTGCCGGTCGCGGATTGCGCGGTGACCACGGTGTCGTTTGACAGCAACGCGGGTGAAGCAATGGCCATGGGTGAACGCACGCCGTTGGCATTGCTCGACGCCCCTGCGTCGGCGCGCATGGCGGTGGGGGAGGCGTTGACCAATATTGCGGCGGCGCGTATTGCACAGATAGGGGATATCAAGCTGTCAGCCAACTGGATGTGCGCGGCGGGACATCTCGGCGAAGATGAAAAACTGTATCGCGCTGTGCAGGCCATTGGTATGGATCTGTGCCCGCAACTGGGTATTGCCATTCCAGTAGGCAAGGATTCCATGTCCATGCGCACCGTATGGCGCGAGGGCGATGAAAACGGTGAACTGGAAAAAGCGGTGACGGCGCCCTTGTCGTTGATAGTGTCGGCGTTCGCACCCGTACTGGATGTGCGCAAAACGGTCACACCGCAATTGCGCACGGATTGCGGTAACACCCGGCTGCTGTATATCGATCTGGGTGGCGGGCAATCTCGCATGGGGGGATCTATTCTGGCGCAAACCTGGAGTCAACTCGGCGACAGGGCGCCGAATCTGGATCATCCACAACAGATGCGCAAATTTTTCGATGTGATGCAGGCGAGTCTGGAAGCAGAGCAAATACTTGCCTACCACGATCGATCAGACGGCGGACTGTTGGCCACACTGGTGGAGATGAGTTTCGCCGGACACATCGGCATCACCCTTGAGCTGCCACCCGGCGTCGATCCTGTAGCCTTCCTGTTTAACGAGGAACTGGGGGCTGTGGTGCAAGTAGCTGAAGCGCAGATCGAGCCACTGCTTGAGCGATTTCGACAGGCGGGTATGGGGGACGCGATTCAGCCTGTCGGCACGCTAAATACCACTGACACAATTAACGTCAGGCAGGACGGAGCGGATTTGTTCAGCGCGTCCCGCGTCGAATTACAGCAGCTGTGGGCGCAAACCAGTTTTCGACTGCAATCCCTGCGGGATAACCCCGAATGTGCCCTGCAGGAATATTCAGGTATCGCCGCGCCGGATCCCGGTTTGAGTGCGGCGCTCACTTACGCCATCGACGATGACGTTGCCGCGCCGTTTATTGCCCGCGGGGTGCGGCCGCGTATGGCGATTCTGCGCGAGCAGGGCGTCAATGGCCAACTGGAAATGGCGGCGGCGTTTGATCGCGCCGGGTTCAGCGCAATCGACGTGCATATGAGCGATATTCTGTCCGGAAAAATCACCCTGGGTGAGTTTCAGGGCTTGGTGGCCTGCGGTGGTTTCTCCTATGGCGATGTGCTCGGCGCGGGGGAGGGCTGGGCCAAGAGCATTCTGTTTAATAGTCGTGCGCGGGATCAGTTTGCGCAATTTTTTACGCGTCCCGACAGCTTTACCCTGGGCGTCTGTAACGGCTGCCAGATGCTGGCCAATCTGCGGGAGTTGATCCCCGGCGCCGAAGACTGGCCGCATTTTGTGCGCAACCTGTCGGAGCAATTTGAAGCGCGGGTTGCGTTGGTTAGAATTGACCCGTCGGCGTCCCTGTTTCTGGCGGATATGGCGGGTTCCCATCTTCCCATAGCCGTGGCCCACGGCGAGGGTCGCGCCGAATTTGCCGATGCGCAGCAGTTAGCCCGTTTACAGCAATCCGGGCGCGTGGCCCTGCGCTATATCGACAATCAACTGGCAGTGACCGAACGTTACCCGGCCAACCCCAATGGTTCGCCGCAAGGTATCGCAGGGGTGGTCAGTAGCGACGGTAGAGTAACGCTGATGATGCCGCATCCGGAACGGGTGTTTCGCGCGGTAACTAATTCCTGGCATCCTGACGAGTGGCGTGAGGACGGTGCCTGGTTACGTATGTTTCGCAACGCGAGGGTTTTTGTAGCATGAATGAACACGTTATTGATGTCACCGAACAAAACGCACAGCAGGTATTGCTCGACGAATCGTCCCGACGCCTGGTGTTAGTCGACTTTTGGGCGGATTGGTGCGCACCGTGCAAGGCGTTGATGCCGGTTCTCGAAAAGTTGGCCAATGAGTACGGCGGGCAGTTTCTGCTGGCCAAGGTGAACGCCGATCAGCAACAGATGATTGCCGAACAGTTTGGCGTGCGCAGTTTGCCCACGGTGATTCTGATGAAGGATGGACAGCCGGTGGATGCGTTTCAGGGGGTTCAGCCGGAGAAAAACATTCGCGAACTGCTCGATACCCATCTGCCCAAACCCTGGGACGGGATGCTGGCCGAGGCGGAAACCCATCTGGCAGCCGGCGCGTTTAACGAGGCGTTGCCCCTGTTGCGCCAGGCCTACGAGGCGTCCACACAGCGCACCGATATCGCCCTTGCGCTCGCCCACACCTGGTTGCAGTTGCAGCGCACTGACGAAGCGGAGGCGATTCTCAAGGCCGTGCCAATTCAGGATCGCGACGCCCATTACGAACAGTTGATGGCACAGCTGGAATTGCGCCGCCAGGCGGGTAAAGCACCTGAAATAGAAGTGCTCGAACAGCGTCTTAAAAACGAACCGGATAACCATGAGCTGGCCTGCCAGTTGGCGATACAGCTCAGCGAACATGGCCATCACAAAGACGCCCTGGAAATTTTACTGGCGGTGCTCAGAACGGATTTAAATTTTCAGGACGGCGGTGCAAAAAAACTATTTCTGGATGTGCTGGCGGCCCTCGGCAAGGGCGATCCCATGGCGGTCCAGTTTCAGCGCAAGTTTTTTACCCTGCTGCACTAAATATGTATTAACCGCAAGCGGTAGCTGACGGATGTATAAACTCAGTTTCTATGTTCCTGAAAGTCATCTTGAGGCGGTCAAGGACGCGGTGTTTGCGGCGGGCGCTGGCGGCATTGGCACCTACGATCGCTGTTGTTGGCAGACCCTCGGCCAGGGGCAGTTTCGACCCTTGCAGGGCAGCCAGCCGTTTATTGGCGAGTTAGATGTTGTACAAACGGTGGCCGAGTACAAAGTGGAAATGGTTTGCGCAGACCAATTAGTCGAACAAGTCATTGCCGCGTTGCGACAGACACATCCCTACGAAGAACCGGCCCTTGATCTGGTGCGCCTCGAGCCAATT
>JBFJMM010000148.1:0-5621 GCA_041633885.1 Porticoccaceae bacterium | reverse complement strand
GAGCATCCCCGCGCTATACAGTTTGTATTGTGCGGAGAAACTCCAGAACGCCTGCTGACAGATCATGGTGAAGCGCCAGTAATCTTCACCCTGCAGGCTTTCGGCGTCGTATCGACCCTGACGCCACAGGGTAGACAATTCGGGATGACACAACATCAATTGGGCAAAATCGTAATTCTGCTGGCTGATAACGATTCTTGAATTCAGCTGCGTGGCCAACGAGCTCAGCCTGATCTGATAGGACATGTACATGATCGATATAATAAGGCCGATAACGGCTATAACATCCGCGAGAGCACCGTAGTCCTGAATCGTGAGTTCCATTCGACAACTCCTGTTGTTTACTCGATCCGGAATTCAACGCAGCGGCCAGCTCTGTCCCATAAGCACCCGCCAGTCCCGGTTTCCGATCAACTTTCCATAACGCTTTCCTGGCACCTTTACGTCAGCGCACGTGTCATCAGTGCAGCTAAAAGTAGAGCAACTCTTTTTTTATTTATTTCGCGCACCTGATTAAACAGGCAGCAATTTCAAACTAATGATAGTGTAGTCCACAAACCTGGATAGCGTTTTCCACCCAGTGGGCAACCAGCACGTTGTTGTATTTTGGCCGAATATAATCCCCTGGTATGCAAAACGCCACGACCATTTAAATTCATCCAACTACATTATTCCGCCGGGCGGTAATGCCTGCGGTGCCGGTAGCGTGAGTACCGCGAGCTGCATGACTGGCGGCAATGCTGCCGAAAGTTATGGCTGGACCGAGGGTGGCGCCGCCTGCCCAGTAGGCCGGTCCCGAGAAGGAAGCCACGCAATTGCCCGCGCCATACAGGCCGGGGATAGGCTTGCCCTCGGTGTCCAGCACCTGAGCGTGCTGGTTTATTTTTGGCCCACCTTTGGTGTCCAAGGTTCCGGCAGCCATAATGATCGCATAGTACGGCCCGGTGTCGGCAATCGGATGCATGGTCGCGTTGGGATAGGTGTTCACCGGTACACCGGGGCCGAAGAAGTGAAAGAACTGATCAATCGGTTGCGCGCCTCGGGAGAAATCACCGTCGACGCCCGTTGTAGCCGCCTGATTGAATTGCCTGATGGTGTTTTTGAGTTGCTCGGAAAAATTATTGTGCAGGGTAAAACCCCCGGTATTACCCGCAATAGTGGCCAATTTTTTCTGTACTGTGACAATTAACTCGTCCAACGTAGGTGCGCTCATAACGTGTGGCGCACTACCGCCTTTTGGCGGAATCGGCGCAAAACCGGCAAACTGCTCGGCGGTGCGCTGATCGTAAATCATAAATGACAGTAAATTAGGATAGCTGGCACTAACCGCATCCCATGCAAAATGTGCCTGAGTACGTTCGTTGTAGACAAATTTTTCGTCAAAAAATCGTTGCCCATTGCGGTTGACCTGAATCATGCTGTCCCCCGGGGTACACCAGATGCCACTCGGAACGGCGGGATTTTCCAGCGCCTGCTCCAGCGGCAACTGTGCCCACCACGCATTGTTCATATTGCCCAGTTGCGCCCCGGCTTTGGTGCCAATATGCACAAAATCCCCTTCGCAGGTGGGGGCGGCGCAGCCGCCGAAAACCGGCCCCTTTAAAAAATCCGCTCGCATTTGCGGGTTGTGGGTAAAGCCACCCGTGGTAAATATCACACCTTGATGGGTTTTTATTCTGTACAACGAGCCGTCGCGTTTTTCGGCGACGACACCTATTACCCGTCCCGTTTGGTCCAGTATCAGGTCTCTTGCACGGTGGCGCTTTTTAACCGGGATATTCCGTTCCCGTATCGCACCGCTAAAGCGCCGCATCATTTCCGCGCCGTTGCCGATGGCGCCATCGGTTTTCACCGGCACCAGCGCACGACCCCGGGGGGCTTTATTTTCCGGCAGGTGAGCGAAATAATCCGGCATAAACTGCCCGCCACCCGCGAGGGGGGTTACCTGCAGAGCACCTTTTTTTTCGAGTTCCGTCACCACCCGATCTACGTTGTTGTAAAACGCCTCCATCTGCCTGAACGCCGCCTCCTGCGCGCCGAAGAAAGGTGCGTCCGGGTGGTAGCTGACCGGAAAACTGAGCCGCACCATGTACTTCAGGCAATCCTCCCGCTTGTCCTCAATACCCGCCGCCCGCATAAACCGATTGTTGGGTACCCAGATACCCCCGACGGATTTGGCCGCGGTACCACCTAATACCGGTGCCTTTTCGATTATCACCACGCTGCTGCCCAAGTCGTGGGCCGTGATCGCCGCGCTACACCCGGCCGCCCCACCACCCACCACCAGAATATCGATTTCGTCATCCCACGGCGCATCGCCGACCGGATCCGCCCGCCTCTCCCCTTGAGCACCCTGTTGTTGGATGGCAGCGGACGCCGCTGCCCGAGTACCGAGCGCGGTTACAGCGACACCTGTCGCGGCACCCCGTAAAAATTTGCGCCGCGACTGATCGGTCTTTTTCGAGTCATCCTGCATGCTGCGCTCCGCTTGCCGAGTGAAAGTAATATTTTTGTGCGCGCCTACTGTGCCGCTGGCCCCAATTCTCTCCGGCCCGCCCTAGTTATCATCGGCGCCACCTCTGATCCACGCCTCAATCCTCTGTATGTCCCGTTCCGGCAATGGCCGGTGGAAGCCTTCCGACAGGGGCATGCCCGAACCGAAGCCCCCTGCCACAGCGTGGCTGCCACGCAATTTGTTCAGCAGATAACTCTCCTGCGGGGCGCCGGGGCTTACCCTGAGCCACGCCGACTGCGTACTTTTAACACCAACCAGCTGACCATGGGCTTCCCCCTCTTCCAGGACGAGGTCCCCTTGGGGTGCTTCGAGCATATGGCACTGCACACAATAACTATCAAAAATCGGCTGCACATCCAACGCCAACGAGGACTGGGTATCGTCCGCGCACACGCTGGGCGCGGCACACAGCGCCAGGCCACCAACCATCCACCATCGCATAAGGTTTAACCGCTTTAAATCCAAGAAGCGCGGCGCGCTCACTGCACTAATCATTCACGTCGACCACGCCCGTTTGTTGCTTTACTCACGTTATTGATTATTTCTTGGTCAGCAGTTTGTCCACCAGCGCTTCGTAATCCATTCGTTTTGGAGAGCGGTAGAATAATTGTTTGGCCAGTGCGGGATCTCCCGCAAAAAAGATTTCGTAAATTTCCTGGCGACCACCAAATTCAGTAGCCACCGCGTCCCAGGCCAGTTTCATCACCTGCACCCGCTCCCGGGCGGACACCCCCGCACCGGACATATAGGTTTCCAGATCCTGAGCAATATCCGGATTGGCGAAATCCGCCTCGGTGGCGGTTAACACCAGACTGCTACTACCCAGCAGACGAATCACCTCGTTGACCTTGACGTTTACCTGGGGCACAAAGAAACGCAGCATGGCCCAGGCGATGTTGCTTTCGCCAGGGGAGCCAAACACCGCCATCAGTTTTTGCGAGGTCGCGGCCAGGTCAAAACTGGCATCCGTTTGACGGGCCAGCTCCTGGGCGCTGCGTCTGGCCACCTCCACCGTACAACCGTCGATCAGGGCATCCGCCAGTTCGTTGAGGGCGATCAGCTCCCCCAGCATTTCCTGATAGCGCTGAATTTCGGAACGGCCGATGACATTGGCCATTTTGCTGGCCAGACCGGTCATAAAGCGCAATTTGCCCCGCCCCCGAATATTCGCCTGCAAGCCCAGATAACCGGGGTACATGGACATCATGGTGTTGTGCGCCAGCAAGTCCCCGGCAACAAATACCCGCTCCCAGGGCACGAACATATTGTCGAATACCGCCAGCGCATCACCTTCGTCATAGCGCTCACTTAACGGGCGATCATAGGTACTGCGACCCCGGGCGTAACTTTCCCGGGCAATAAATTTTAGCCCTGCCGTCGCCACCGGAACCGCAAAGCTCAGCGCGAGCTTTTCCTCACCGGGACGGCGTGGCATAAACGCGCCCACGAATAACTCATCGCTGACGGGCGCCAGTGTGGATAACATACGGGCACCGGTCACATAAATTCCGGCATCACTTTCCTTGACGATCTTCGCCGTGCCGGAATCCATCACGTCCTTGCTGTAGTCCCGCTTCGGGTCCACCAGGGTGTGGGTCAGGCAGATATCGTTGTCCCGGCAGTATTCCCAGTAGGCGATGGCATTTTCGCCGAACTGCTTGTCCCTGTGACCCAGCACATGGGGCGCAACCATGGCGATATCGGTCATAAACGCGTTCATAAAATCCGGCAACCGCCCCATCAAACCAAAGGTCGCCTCCTTGCGCAGGGTTTCCCCCTCCACCCGCCGTTGTATCTGTTCAACGCTGGTGGCGATTTCGAAGGAATTACTGACTGGCTTGCCGTCTTTGGGAGAAGCAAAGGTGTACTTCGGCTGTAACTGGGGGTCGTGAAAGGCGTCAAAATGTTCCGCCATGGTACGAATAATGCCCTGCAGGGGCGAGTAGGTTGTGACATCCCGCACCAACTCCCCGGCGATATACAGCGACCGCCCGTCCTTCAACCCCTCAATGTATTGTGCCCCGGTGCGAATTCCCATGCGTTACTCCTTTAAATATTATTTATGGTCTGGCAGCTACTCATTATGACCGAGCAAAAGCCTGTCACAACCCGCGAGTTAAAAAAAATTTACGACGGATCAGCCAACTGATTGCTGGCGTTATCTATTATCTATAAGACCTCGGCGTATCTATAAAACCTCGGCGTATCTATAAAACCTCAGCGCCACCTCATCCGGCATTGTCAGCCAAAATGACATTCTCCGCAAAGCTCTGGTAGGCGCCACCCAGTTGTTTCGCCATGACGTCCGCAAACACATGAAATTCCCCGGACTTTAACCCCTCGACAATACCTTCCGCGATAACCGCAGGGGGCTCCGGGTTCATTCCCTCAAAGCCACCCGCAATATACATATCTGTTTCAATGGGGCCGGGGTGGACGCTCAACACCAGCGTGCCCTGCTCGCCAAGCTGTGTGCGCAATGCCTGGGTTATGGAATAACTGGCGGCCTTGGAAGCGCAGTAGGTTGCCACGTTGGGGAAACACACCAGCGACGCTAACGAATTAAGCTGTACCAGAGCGCCACCGCCATTGGCCTTGAGCGCTGGCGCAAAGGCCTGGGCCATACGCAGCAGACCATACACGTTCACGTCCATTTCAAACCGCAGGGATTTAATCGCGTCCTTGTCCAGGGGGGCGGATTTTTTTAGCGCACCGCCATTGTTCACCACAACCTGAACATCGCTGGCCGCCTTTGCCGCCGCCAGTATGGAAGCGCCATCCGTGAGATCCAGGTGCAACGGCACCATTTTTTTACCGTGCTGCTCCACCAGCCCGGTTGCGGATTCGAGCACGCGCACTGCGGCATAGACTTTCGCCGCGCCATGGCCGATACAGGTGTCTACCAGGGCTTTGCCTATGCCGCGATTGGCGCCCGTGATAAGAATGATTTTATTGCTGATATCGTAGCCCATGGTAACTTTTCCTTTATTTAATTATCGTGCCGCGCCGTGTCGGAAGTGGTACATCTTACTCCAAAGTCGGGGCGCCAAGTTTACCGCTCCCGCTCACCAATAAACACTACGGAAGCCGGTACTTTTGTGGTCGG